>NZ_JBEWSZ010000002.1:796338-918759 GCF_040537815.1 Mesorhizobium shangrilense | reverse complement strand
AAGTCGAAATGAGACGTGTGATGGCGGCCATTCGCCGGCATCGTATGTTGAGCAATTGCAGCGCAGGCATTTCGGCGGGGGGATTTCGAATTCCAGAACCGCCTCGCCCGGCACGACGTTTAGGGTTTTGCCTGCGTGCGTCGAGTTTGACTAACCCGAAGTGCGCCATTGTCGGGACCGGACAAAAGCCTTGATGGCGGCGTTGGATTTCGATTTTGTCTGCTTAATGCCATACCGGTGAGTTTTTATCCCTGCGTGGCGATCTAGATATTGGGAGTTGTTATGTCGCTCAGTCGCGCTGAAGTGTACGACCTTTCGATATTCCTGCTCATCGTACAGTATCGCAGTTTTAGAAAGGCAGCGGATAATCTTGGCGTAACCGCATCAGCACTCAGCCACCGGGTGAAAGCGCTTGAAGAGCGACTTGGTGTAAGGCTGCTAAACCGCACAAGCCGAAGTGTTGCTCCAACCGTAGCAGGAAGCGCGCTCGCCGAAAAAGTGAGCGCTGGTCTCGATCTTATCAATTCCGGCTTGCAAGAACTGCACGGGCACCACGAAGGGACCGCCGGTAGTGTGCGGTTGAACGTACTGCGCGACGCGTCGACTTTACTTCTGCGCCCGGCATTGCCGATCTTCCTGCAGCGCTTTCCCAATATCGAACTGGAGATTGCGGTCGACGATCACTTCGTCGACGTTACAGCGGAGGGCTTCGACGCCGGTCTCAGATATGGCGGCACGATACCAGAGGACATGATCGCCATTCCATTGACGCCGCCACTCAAGTGGGTTGTCGTCGGTGCACCGGCTTACTTCGAGCGCCACGGTCGCCCGGAATTGCCTGACGATCTTCATTCCCATCAATGTATCCGCATCCGCACGGGACGAGGGCAGATCTACAAATGGGAATTCGAGCACGGCGACGATCGGCGCGAGATCGACGTTCCTGGCTCACTCATCTCATGTGAGTCGGCCTTCGCCATCAATGCTGCGATCGACGGTATTGGTCTGTTTTATTGTCTGGAAAAGCTCGCGAGTCCTCACCTTGCGGCAGGACGGCTGGAAGTGGTACTGCCGCAATGGTCTTCAATTGGCCCACCATTGTCCATGTACTATTCGAGTCGCCGGCAACTACCCTTCGGGATCAGTGCCCTCATTCAGGTGATACGCGATATCAATCCGCTGAAATGAACTTTGCGGAGGTCGGACCATGGGCGACCATCAAGTGGCCATCGATGAATGCAGCTCATTGATCCGATTAGCCCTCACCCATTGATTCATTAATCGACGATGGTATTCAATCTGTCGGATGCTGCGCGGCCGATGGACCGAAATGGCGCATGCAATACAAATACGAGGCTTGAATGTACGTTGCAGATGCAAAGAGATACGGCGCGATTGCCTACCGCCGCTGTGGTCGGTGGGGGCTGAAGCTCCCGCCGATTTCGTTGGGCCTGTGGCAGAACTTCGGTGGTCAAGATGTCTTCGAGACCGGCCGATCGGTGATCCGGCGTGCCTTCGACAGGGGGGTCACTCATTTCGACCTGGCGAACAATTATGGCCCGCCCTACGGGTCGGCGGAGGAGAATTTCGGACTGGTCCTCAAAAAGGACTTTTCGAGCCACCGCGACGAGATGATCATCTCGTCGAAAGCCGGTTGGGATATGTGGCCGGGTCCTTATGGGGCGGGTGGATCCCGCAAGCACCTGCTTGCATCGCTCGAACAGAGCCTGAAGCGAATGGGTGTCGAATATGTCGATATCTTCTATTCCCACCGCCCGACATTAGATGTTCCGCTCGAAGAAACCATCGGCGCGCTCGTGCAGATGGTGCGGCAAGGCAAGGCGCTCTACGTCGGCATTTCATCGTATGGGCCGGATCGGACTAGGGAAGCCGAGCGCGTCCTGCGCGCGGAAGGAATTCCGCTGCTTATCCATCAACCCTCCTACTCCATGCTGAACCGCTGGATTGAGGACGGATTGCTCGATACGCTGGACCAGCTCGGTGCCGGCTGCATCGCTTTTTCGCCTTTGGCTCAGGGGTTGTTGACATCAAAGTATCTGAACGGCGTCCCAGACGGTGCGCGTGCAGCGCGTGGCGGCTCGTTCGACACAAAGTTGCTGAGTGATGCAAACATGGAGCGTGTCCGCGGACTGAACGCGATCGCAAGCGACCGCGGGCAGACACTTGCGCAGATGGCGATCGCCTGGACCTTGCGAGATCCACGCATAACGAGCGCGCTGGTAGGCGCGCGCAACGTGGCCCAGCTCGATGATTCCCTCGACGCTTTAGAGAATCTCGAATTCAATGCCGAAGAACTCCGCAAAATCGACGGGTACGCAACCGAGGGCGGGGTCGACCTCTGGCGAGCTCAATCAAAGGAAGCCTGAACGGTCGGATGGTGCGCGATGTTCTCGTGCCGAGCCGGACGGTCGTTGACGGACGGCAACGTCCGGACGAAGGCGAAAGCAAACAAAATAGCGCGTTACGCGAGGATGACGACGTGCACAAACAACATTGGCAATACCGGATTTCTACAGCAAGGCAGTTCGCATCACCGCCGCATCAATTAATGCTGCGCTTGTGCGATGCCTCGGTAGCCACCAATGGCCACGACGATGGCATCGGGCCCGCGGCGCGATAGGCCCAATTAAGATCCCTGAAGGAGCAAGAATATGGACTATCGCAAGCTCGGCAATAGTGGCGCCGTCGTCTCGGCCTATTGCCTCGGAACCATGACTTTTGGACACGAGTCCGACGAAGCTACATCGTTCGCGCTTATGGATGACTATGTCGAGGCTGGCGGCAATTTCATCGATACGGCCGACGTCTACAGCGCCGGCGTGTCAGAGGACATCATCGGCCGCTGGCTCAAGAGCAAGCCGGGAATCGCCAAGGATCTGGTGATCGCCACCAAGGGTCGTTTCCCCATGGGCGCAGGACCGAACGATCTCGGCCTGTCGCGCAAGCATCTTGGGGCAGCGCTCGATGCCTCGCTCAAGCGCCTGGGCGTCGAGCAGGTTGATCTTTACCAGATGCACGCCTGGGACGCGCTGACGCCGCTGGAGGAAACGCTGCGCTTTCTCGACGACCAGATCCGTAACGGCAAGATCGCCTATTACGGGTTCTCGAACTTCCTGGCTTGGCATCTGACCAAGGCGGCGTGGCTGGCCAAAGCCAATGGCTACGCGCCACCCGTGACGCTGCAACCACAGTACAGCCTGCTCGTCCGCGACATCGAGCATGAGCTTGTGCCGGCCTCTCTCGACGCCGGTATCGGCCTGCTGCCGTGGTCGCCGCTGGGCGGCGGATGGCTCTCAGGCAAATACAAGCGCGACCAGATGCCGACGGGCGCCACGCGCCTTGGCGAAAATCCCAAGCGCGGCATGGAAGCGTTCGACGCCCGCAATGCCAAGCTGATCACCTGGAACGTGATTGGGGCGGTGGAGGATACCGCAAAAGCGCTTGGGGCGAGCATGGCGCAGGTCGCGCTGGCATGGGTCGCCGCGCAGCCAGCGGTCACGTCGGTTATTCTCGGGGCCCGGACACGAGAGCAACTGGCCGACAATCTCGGTGCGGCCAAGCTGACGCTGACGGACGAAAACATTGCCAAACTCAACGCGGCGAGCAAACCGGAAATGTCGGAATATCCCTATGGAACGGGCGGCATAAGCCAGCGCCACCGCAAGATCGAGGGTGGCCGCTGACTTTGGCGGCACGCGAACCGCATCGATAAACATCAAAGGAATCTCTGCATGTCCGCATCCGATACCCCAGGCAAGCGCATCATCTTTACCGGCGGCACCGGCAAGGCCGGCCGGCACGCTATTCCCTTCTTGCTGGAGCGCGGCCACGAGGTGCTCAACCTCGATCTGGTACCGTTCGCCCACCCCGGTGTCAGGACGTTGATCACCGACCTCACCGACAGCGGTCAGGCCTTCAACGCGCTATCGATGCATTTCGACAGCAGCGGGCTCAACACCGGTAAGGGGCCTGCACCGGTGGATGCTGTCGTGCATTTTGCCGCCATCCCCGCCTTGTTGTTGCGCCCCGACAACGTCACCTTTCAGGCCAATGTCGTTTCGACCTACAATGTCATCGAGGCGGCGACAAAGCTCGGCATCCGCAAGATCATCATCGCCTCGAGCGAAACCACCTATGGCGTCTGCTTCGCGGAAGGGGATAAGGATTACACGACCTTCCCGCTCGAGGAAGACTATGACGTCGACCCGATGGACAGCTACGGCTTGTCGAAGGTCGTCAACGAGAAGACCGCCCGCGCCTTTGCCATGCGCTCAGGCGCCGATATCTACGCCTTGCGCATCGGCAACGTCATCGAGCCGCACGAGTATCAGCGCTTCAAGGGTTTTCTGGCAGATCCACCATCGCGCAAACGCAATGCCTGGAGCTACATCGACGCGCGCGACTTGGGTCAGATCGTCGATCTTTGCGTCCGTAGGGACGGTCTGGGCTTTCAGGTATTCAATGCCGTCAACGACGAAATCACCGCATACGAGCCCACCGCGGAACTCCTGCGTAAATGGGCGCCAAATACTCCCCTTTCCCGGGAATTGGAGGCCTCGGAGGCTCCGCTCTCCAATCGCAAGATCCGGAAGGTTCTAGGCTTCAAGGAACGTCACAACTGGCGGCAGTATATAGCCGGTCCATCCTAGGCTTTTAGTCCCGGCATTTGAGGCTCTGTTGCAAACTCGAATTGAGCTATCGAAGCCGGATACTGGCGCCCTTTTCCTGCCACCGTGATGATCTCAAACTGCTCGGCGACGGACGGGTTTGGATTGTAAGCATGCCTCGCCTGTCGCTTGCGCATCATGTGGATCAGCCGGAGGCCGATTGCCTCTTCGCGCCCCGATCTGTGCGATGCAACATAGTGTTAAGCGATTGATTTTATAAATTGAAGGTTCAGATCGTATTGAGCTGCAGGACAACTTAATTGAGGCGAAAGAAGCCTGCGCGTATGGAACCGAGGGGACACAGGTAGGATATGGGCGGGTGCTCTCTAACGGGCGCTTCCGGTAGTCGAAGCCTTCAAAGGCTCCGAACATCGTCCTTCACGCCGATCCCCGAAAGTGCGGTCGAAACATCGCTTACGGTCAACAAGACCCAGCCGAACGCTAGCAGTTGATCCGTCGACCATTGCCCGCAGGGTTCACCGGACGGCTATTCAAAACGAGGGAGGCAGCTATTATCAGACGCATCCTAGAATTCATCGAGCGGATAAATCGGACGCGGCACGTTCTTGAAGGGCAATTTGGCGTAATCCATCGTGGACAGGGCACCGGTATCACAGACGATGACCATTCCGGCGATGGATTCAAAGTCAGCGCGGAAATGCTGTTGGGATTTGACCACCACCACGTTGTGTGTAGTAGGCTCGATGCCAAACGCTCTGAACTGCTGCAAATCCAGCAACTGCGAGCGTTCGGTCACGACAAGAACCGTCACTCCGTCAATAGAAATAACGGCCGTTGGACCGAAACTGAATTCCAGTCCGCCTAACCGCGCACCCGTGCCGACAAGTTTTCCGTCGCTGAGATGCAGAAGCTTGGCCTGTACTTCCAATGGTGGCCCGCCAAAAAGCGGGTCCATTTTGCCGCCTAGTGAAATTGAAATCGTCTCTCCGATCTGCCCAGAAGAAAGCTGTTTGACGGCCTCGGCGTCAACCATGGGCCCAAAACATGCATTCTGGATGCCCCCCTTAAGGAGCGCATCCAAAAGCGCCGTAGCGTCGCCATAAGCTCCAGCACCTGGATTATCCGCATAGTCCGCGATGACTAACGGGCGTTTGCCTCTATGGCCGAGAGCAATTTCTGCGGCTTCCCGAGGCGAATAAAAGGTATTGAGGACATTGGTCCGGTTATGCCAAATTCTATCGGCGATACGTTCCGCAAATGCTTTGTGTCGGGCCGGGTCACCGTCATACGTCACAACGACAGTTGGCCCGATTTCCCGAATATCAGCGCCTGCAAAAGCGCCGTTGATGCTGACAGCAAGCGCGCCCGGTGTTCTTTCATGTTCTCTTGCTTCTTTTATCCACTCGATCATCGGCCCGACATCTGTGCGGCCGGCATTTGCCTCTTCGAGCATTGGTCTCCGCACCAGCAGGGTTTTAGGTCTGATTAAGCCCTGCATCGCCTGCTGCAGCAGCTCACCGGCATGGTGAGCCGTTTCACGAATATCGACATGCGGATAGGTTTTGAAAGATATCAGTATGTCCGCGTTTTCGCACATCTTGGCGGTAACATTGGCATGCGGGTCCAAAGTAACGGCCATAGGTATGCGACGTTGCTGCAAGCGTCGCAACCGCTCAAGCAACTCACCTTCGCCATCCGGCGAAAACTCAGTCACCATTGCGCCGTGAAGGCCAAGCAAAATACCGTCAAGGCGGTCGCCCAGTTCCGCCACCTTATCCATGATTTTTTGTGTGATACGGTCGAATGCTTGGCGCGTTACAGGCCCCGCGGGTTCGGCATCGGCGCTGATTGTGTGCACCAGGTTCCAATCATATTTGCGTGCAATATCCAGAAATCCCGCCAGTTCAGTATTTGCATCACCCCGCGCCGCGATTGCGACATCGCCTTCCTTGATACCGATGGTGAGAAAGGCGTCGTAATCCGTCTTGATGACGTTGAAAGTATTTGTTTCGTGGGTGAACTCAGCTGTTAGGACGCAATAGCCCATTGTTCTTTTCCTTTTGACGAAACGATTTCATTATCGGATTGCTGCAAACTGGGCGCACTTGTCGCTGCTATTTTCACCTCCGACGCCGCGATCCGTTCCCCTGCGTGGAGGGCTTCTACAAATCATGTCGACTGCTCGTCACGGCTACGGGTCACCGGTGGACAAGGAGAGAATGGCAGCCTGATCCCGTCCGCTCTTCGGGCGGGATCAATATCGACGTGCAGCAGTTCCTGTCTGCGAAAGCTCACGATCCATGCGGGACGCGGCAGCTCTCAACAGCGTCCCGTTGTCCTGGGAAACCTGTATGTGGTTCAATGAGCGCTCTCCGAGCTGAACTCTCGCCCTGAACGGCTCATCCCAAGAGCTTCGTCCCGGCTATGAGATCTTCAATCATTGAAGCCCTGAATTTCTCAGTCTTCGGTGTGCCGTCGATGTTCATCAGCACGGCGATGGCATAGGTCTGGTCCTTCGTCAGGATCACCATGTTGGAAGCGCCATTATCGCTGCCGGAATGGCCGACGAACTTGTGGCCGTTAATTTCCTCTTCAATCCAGCCCAACCCCTGATAGGACGCGATCTTCGGATCGACCTGGCGGCGCAACATTTCCGCGACCGCATGTGGGGACAAGATTGCCTTCGCGCCGGTTTCTCGTCCCAGCATGGCATGCAACGATTTTGCAAGATTGGTAACCGAACAGCGCAGCATGCCGGCGGGGACGTCCGGATAGCCTTCCTGCGGCAGTTCGGTGAACGCGCCTTTTTCAAACCTATACGGCTTGGCAAGCACGTCTGGTGCGAACTCCTTCAAATACCAATGCGCGGTTTGAATGCCAAGCGGTTCAAATATGTTTGCCTCCACATAGGAGGAGAAGCTCTGTTTGCTAACGCTCTCGACGACATAACCCGCCAAGGCGACGGCGACATTGCAATAGGACCATTTCTTGCCCGGCTTGGCCTTTAAAAACGACTTGTTTGGCGAATAGGTGCTCCCGCCTTTCACCAGATAATCGCGCAGGAAGCTCGACAGGCTTTGCGTTGGATCTCCCGCGACGGAGTAATCTCCATATCCTTCATCCGAGATACTGGATGTGTGTGTGAGGAGCTGATGCGGAGTGATCGGCAAATCCAGATGGTGCGGGTTTCTGACGGGAAAATCGATGAAACCGTTGATGTCATCGTGCAGATCGAGGCCGTGGCGCTCGAACAGCTGGACCAGGGCCGAAGCCGTGAACAATTTGCTGACCGACGCCAGATGGATAGGCGTGTCGACGGTGAGCGGTCGCTGTTGTTTAAGATCGGCAAAGCCGAAGGACGACGCGTAGCGTACAGCGCTACCGCTGGAACAGATTGCAACGGACGCGCCCACCACCTTGGCAGCCGTCATGCGCGCCGGAACTCCCGCTTCGAATTCGCGGCGCCAAGCTTCGAACGACTGGCTTTGCTTTTCGTTTGCCAAGGCAAAGGATGCCTGGGGGATGAATAGCCCAGCCAATCCCATTTTGAGCAATGAACGTCGCGTTGAGGTCATGGTCATTTCCCTTGCCTGGCGGTCGTTCCGCCGATTGAATCTGGAGTTTGGATGAGGGATCTATTGCGCCTGCGACCAGGTCTGCATGAGTCATGCATCATCGAATTGGTGGATGACGGAAGAACTGACAGCAGTGTGCGCTATGACAGCCCCCGTGTTAGAAATCGCGCTGAATGCTGACTATGCCGGACAACGCATCGTCGGGTTTCGTCGGGTCGCTGTCGAACGATGTGTAGTTCAATCCGGGGCTAATTATGAACCCTGGAGCAATTTCATAGTCCAGGTTGAGCGCCAAAGCATATGTCCCTGAATCTTCGTAGGCTGCCTGGCTGTTGAATGTAACCTTCGGCGAAGGGCTGACAGAAATGCCACCCCATGCGGCGTAGGTACCTTTCCATGCTCCAAAGTAATTTGGCTTTTCAGGATCCGATTGATAGCCACCCATGATGAAGGCTGAGAAGGTATCGCCCAGTTGGACGTCCAGCCGCATCTTTGCCGCGACGCCCTCAATCACCGAGTCGTAGCCAACGACTGTCGCGATCGCTCCCCAGTTCCTCTCGAATTTTAGCCCTCCGACGAGGTGCGGCACATAGCTGTCGATGGTATAGTCGTGGGCGTTATCCTCCCCGTCTCCGTCGTCCCCCTTATCCTTCGCACCCTGCTCGGCACCAAACATGGCAGAAAGCCCGCTGCCGAAGCTTGCCGTATAGTTTATCTGATTGGTCATCCCGCCCGCAGAGGCAACGACATCGTCGCTGGGCACATTGCCCGCAGAGCCCAGCCAGCTATCGAATTGCGAACCTGAAGCGCCAACCTGCAACCCATTTAGTCCAATCATTCCTTCGGAGAGGGCTGCACCCTCATCAATACCGTCAGTGACGGTATCTTCGATCTCGATATATGTGCGCAGTATTCCCAATTCAGTCTGGGACTGGGTATCGGCGCGGAGTGCAGCTTTTGTTTGCTGGCTCCAAGTCCTTTTCCGCTCGCCTGAATTGACGTCGGCACCCGCTGTGACTTCATAACTGACATACCCGCCGATTTTCAAACAGGTTTCACTTCCGGGAAGCTTGAGAAAGCCCGCGCCCATTGCGTCACAAACGCGAACATATTGATCTGGCTCTGGATCGGCGAGTGCCGCTGTATTCGCGGCATAAACGTACGGTACATTAAACAGAAGAGTACTCACGCCCCTCAGGACTATTCCTTGCTTCATGCTGTTCCCCTGTCGTTTATTGATTTTATTTCAACGCAGAAAAGCTCCGATCAAAAGAAGTTTGCGGTGCACGCGCGAAGCCTTCACTGGCGCAAAGCAGGTTGCGTGTGTATTGCTCGCCGACGTGTCCGGCGACGAGGTCTTCCGCCGCGAGTTCCTCCAGAGCCTTGCCGTTCTGCATGACGATCAGGCGCTCGCACATATGATGGATGACACCGAGATCGTGGCTGACGATCAGGAAGGTGAGCTTGTGCCGCCGGCGGATCTCTTCCAGCAGGTTGAGCACTTCCGCCTGCACCGAAGCGTCAAGAGCCGAGGTCGGCTCGTCGAGCAGCAGGATCGACGGTTCGAGGATCAGGGCGCGCGCGATCGCCACGCGCTGGCGCTGGCCGCCCGACAGTTGGTGCGAATAGCGGAAGCGAAAGCCGTTTCCGAGGCCAACTTCGTCCAGCGCCTGCTGGATGCGCTTTTCGCCGTCGGCAAAACCGTGGATGGCAAGCGGCTCCTGCAGCAGGCGGTCGACGGTCTGGCGCGGATGCAGCGAGCCATACGGATCCTGGAAGACCATCTGGACTTCGCGGTAAAAGGCCTTGTTGCGCCGTGCGCCAAGGCGCTTGCCGCTGACGGTAATGCTGCCCGATGCGACCGGCGTCAAACCGGCAATGGCTCGCAGAAGCGTCGACTTGCCCGAACCGGATTCGCCGACCAGGCCGAAGGATTCTCCCGACTGGACCTCAAGGCTGACGCCTTTCAGCGCGCGGAAGCGGTCGAAGAGCACTTCCAGCCCGTCGACAACCAGGGCCGCGCTCATGCCGCCCACTCCGGCTTGCGGTCGAGCACCGGCAGCGGGTGACGGTCGTCGTCGATCCTGGGCATGCAGTTGAGCAGGCCGCGCGTGTAGGGATGCTGGGCGCGGCCGAGGTCGGATGCAGCGAGTTGCTCCACCACCTTGCCGGCATACATGACGATGACCCGGTCGCAGAAGGACGAGACCAGGCGCAGGTCATGCGAGATGAAGATGAGCCCCATGCCGCGCTCGCTGACCAGCTTGTCGAGGATGCCGAGCACATCGAGCTGTACGGTGACGTCGAGCGCCGAGGTCGGCTCGTCGGCGATCATCATTTCCGGCCCGGCGATCAGCATCATGGCGATCATCGCCCGCTGGCCCATACCGCCTGATACTTCGTGTGGGTGCAGGTCGAAGACACGGCCGGGGTCGCGGATCTGCACCGCTTCCAGCATGGCCAGCGCCCGGTCGCGTGCCTCGGCTTTGCCGACCTTCTCATGCGTGCGCAGCGTCTCGACGATCTGGCGACCGATGCTCATCACCGGATCGAGCGAATATTTCGGGTCCTGCAGGATCATGGCGATGCGTTTTCCCCGCAGCGCCCGCCGTTCGCGCGGCGACGCCGCCAGCAGGTCGATACCGTCGAAGGCAAGCTTGTTCGCCGATATGCGTGCCTGTGGTGGCGTCAGGCCCATGATGGCGCGGCCGGTCTGCGACTTGCCGGAACCGGATTCGCCGACGATGCCAAGCCGCTCACGGCCAAGCGAGAAAGTGACGCCGCGCACCGCCTCGATCAAGCCGGTGCGTGTCGGGAAGGTCACCCGCAAGTTCTTCACTTCGAGCAAACGGCCGCCCCCTGCTCTGGCTGTGCTCATGCTCATGACTCCCATAGTCTTTGCCTCCGTGTTCATTGGTCGGCGCTGCGCGGATCGAACGCGTCGCGCAGCCCATCGCCCAGCAGGTTGAAGCCGAGACTGACGATGAGGATGGCCAGGCCTGGCGCGGCCGCCACCCACCACTGGTCGAGGATGAAACGGCGGCCAGAGGCGATCATCGCGCCCCATTCCGGCAATGGCGGCTGCGCCCCCAACCCGATGAAGCCCAGACCAGCGGCGGTCAGGATGATGCCGGCCATGTCGAGCGTCACCCTGATGATCAGCGATGACGTGCAGATCGGCATGATGTGGCGCAGCACGATGCGGAACGGCGATGCCCCCATCAGTTGCACCGCCTTGATGTAATCGGAATTGCGCACCGTCAGCGTCTCGGCCCGCGCGATGCGGGCATAGGGCGGCCAGGATGTGATGGCGATGGCGAGCACCGAGTTCTCGATGCCGGGGCCAAGGGCGGCGACGAAGGCCAGCGCCAGGATCAACTGGGGGAAGGCAAGGAAGATGTCGGTGATGCGCATCAGGATCGCATCGGTCCAGCCGCCGGCATAACCGGCGACAGTGCCGACCAGCAGGCCGATCGGTGCGGCAATGACGGCGACGAGCACCACCACATAGAGCGTCCAGCGGGAACCGTAGATGATGCGCGAATAGATGTCGCGGCCGAGATCGTCCGTGCCGAACCAGTGCTGGGACGACGGCGGCAAAAGCCGTGCATTCTTCAAGTCACCAATCACCGGCGAAAATGTCGCGAGCTGGTCGGCGAAGGCCGAGACGAACAAGAGGGCCACGATGATGAGAAGACCCACCGTCGCCAGCTTGTTGGCCAGCAAGCGCCGCCACATCAGATAGGCGCGACCGAGCCTGGCTTGCCATCGTGAGGCCGGCCGCTCCGATAGCAGCCATTCACGATGGAATATCGTCGATTGTTCTACCGCGCTCATGGTCGATTGTTCCGAAGACTGGTGTGAAAGAGTGCTGCAGCCTCGCCTCTGACCGGGAGAGGGATGACGACTGTCTGGTGACCGGCGCCTTGCATCAGGCTTCGGCGATTACGGCAGGACCGGCGCGGCAATCGTCGCTCTCTTCCTTGTGGGAATGGGTGCGGAGAAAGACAGGCGATGAGCCAGCTCATTGCGCTTTCGTCCTCGGATCGAGCAGCCGGTAGAGCAAGTCGGCAAACAGGTTGATGGCGATGAATACCGAACCGATGACGACTGTGCCGCCGAGTACCGCATTCATGTCCGCGTTCTGCAGCGAGTTGGTAATGTAGAGGCCGATGCCCGGCCATGAGAACACCGTCTCCGTCAGTACGGAGCCCTCCAGCAATCCGGCGTAGGAAAGTGCTATTACCGTCACCATCGGCACCGCCGCGTTGCGCAGCGCATGGCCCCAGATGATGCGCGTTTCCGAAGCGCCTTTGGCGCGGGCGGCAACGATATATTCCTGGGCGAGCTCGTTCAGCATGAAAGAGCGCGTCATGCGGCTGATATAGGCCATCGACAGATATCCGAGCAGCGAGGCGGGCAAAAGGATGTGACGTACGACGTCGCGGAAGACGTCCCACTGCCCTTGCACGGCAGAGTCCAGCAGGAAGAAGCCTGTAACAGGCCTGAAGGAATATTCGTAAGCGATGTCGACGCGGCCGGGGAATGCTGCCCATTGCAGCTTGGCGTAGAACAGCACCAGCGACAGCAGGCCCAGCCAGAAGATTGGCACCGAATAGCCGATCAGGCCGATGACACGCACGATCTGGTCAGCCGCGCTGCCGCGTTTGACCGCAGCCAGCACGCCGAGCGGAATGCCGACAACCGAACCGATCAGCGTACCGAGCGTCGCCAGTTCGACGGTGGCGGGGAAGAAGCGGCGTATGTCGTCCATGACCGGGTTCGTGGTCAGCACGGACCTGCCGAAATCGCCGGCTAGCGTGCCCTTGAGGTAGATGTAGAACTGCTCGATCAATGGCAGGTCCAGGCCCATCTCGCGCCGGGTGCGCTCGACGACGCTTGCTGGTGCGCGGTCGCCGAGCACCGCCAGAACAGGATCGATGGGGATCACCCTGCCTATGAAGAAAGTCACCACTAGGAGGCCCAGATAGGTCGTGATTGCGATGACAAGGAAACGGGCGACGGATGCAAAAAACGCAGCGGCCCAGCCTGCACCTCGGTCCGCCACTGCCTGCGCTTCAGTGACACTTGGGTGATGTGGTTCCACCAGCTATTCCTTCGAGACATTGCCGACGAAATTGGTGTCGAAGCTCGGTCCGAGCTTGAGGCCCTTGACGATGCTCCGTAGTCCCGCGACCTCGATCTGCTGGTAGAGGAAGGCGAACGGGCTGGTGTCGAGCACATCCTTCTGAAGATCCCGATACATCGCGGCGCGCTTGGTGGAATCCTTCTCCAGGAGCGCGGCTTCCGTCTCCTTGGTCAGTTCCGGCAGGTCCCAGGCGTTGCGCCAGGCCAACGTCTGATTCTTGCTGTCATCCGAATTGCTGGGGTTCGAGGCAAAGGTCTGGGCGTTGGAGTTCGGATCGAAATAATCCTGTCCCCACTGGCCAATATAGATGTCATGGTTGCGGGCTCGGTATTTGGTCAGTGTCTGCTTGTCGTCGCCCGGGACGATCTCGATCTTGATGCCCGCCTCGCCGGCCGTCTGCTGGATGGATTCGGCGATACCCGTCACCGGCTGCGTGCTGCGCACGTCCATGGTCACGGAGAACCCATCCTTCAACCCGGCGTTCTCAAGAAGCGCCTTGGCCTTGGCGACGTCGAGCTTGAAAGGGTTCTCGTCCAACTCGCCCAGCACGCCCTTCGGCAGGAAGGTCTGGTGGATCTCGCCAGTGCCCTTGATCAAGGTCGAGCCGATGGCGTCGTAGTCGATCAGGTATTTGAACGCCTGCCTCACTTCCGGCCTGGCCAGCTTTTCATTCTTCTGGTTGAGACCGATGTAGTACACAGTGCCCTTCGGCGCGCTGGTGATGGCGATGTTCCCGTTCTTGGCCACCGATTCGAGATCGTTCGGGTCGAGGTTGCGGGCGACGTCGATGTCGCCGGCCTCCAGCGCCAGCCGCTGGGCTGAGCTTTCCTTCATATGGCGATAGATGACGCGCGTGAGCTTGGCCTTTTCGCCCCAGTAGCTGTCGTTGCGATCCATGACGACCGCCTCGTTGGCACGCCATTCCCGCAGCTGGAATGGACCCGAGCCAGCCGTATGCGTCTTCAGCCAGTCGTTGCCGAAGTCATTGTCATATTTGTAGTCGTCGCTGGGCGTCGCCGGCTTGACGTGTTCCAGCACCAGCTTCTTGTCCACTACGGAGGCCACCCCCGACGCCAGGCAATCCAGTACGAAGCTGGGCGCATAGGGCTTGTCGACCGTGAAGACGAAGGTGTCGGGGCCAACGGCCTTGGCCTTCTCCGTGACATTGTCGCCGGTGAGGCCGAACTGGCCGATGATGAAGGCGGGGCTCTTGTCCAGCTTGATGAGGCGTTCGAACGACCAAGCGACGTCTTGCGCGGTGATCGGGTTGCCGGAGGCGAATTTCAGGTTGGGTTTCAGCTTGAACGTGTAGGTCAACCTGTCGTCGGAGACGGCCCAGCTCTCGGCCAGGTCGCCCTTGACCTTGGAGGTGTCGGCGAGGTCGAACCGCACCAAGAGGTCATAGATGTTCGCATCCACCTCGGCAGTGGATAGTTCGAACGCCTCGCCAGGATCCATGGTGATGATGTCGTCGATGGCAAAGCCCTCGACCAGCGTGTCGGCCGGCGTCACTGCAAATGCCGGAGCCGTGGCCATGAACAGCGCTGACAGGGCAGTGCTGGCGAGCCAGCGGCGGGGGCGAAAGGCGATCGTTTTCATCATCATGTGAACTGTTCCCTTGCTGCCGGAGCTCCTCACTCCGGGGGCGGCTTCGAAGTTCGTCTGTGCCTAAGGACGGCACTGAGGATCCGCTTGTCCGCCCTTCTAAGTTATTGTTCAGTGGACAATAAAAACATTATGTATATACTTTTCCCGTGTCAATGGTGCTTTTTGCGTTCGTGTCAGGTGTCGGTTGGCGGGGTTATGCGGACGATGAGCAGCGCATGATTGGAGCGCGCATTGGGCCGCAGGATCACGCGCGGCAGACGCCGAAAGCATTCGAAAACGCAACAAAAATTGCACCCATGAAAGGTTGGAACATGCAGTCAGTTCAGGAGAACGCCCTCAGCCCGCGCCAGGAAGTCACAGCACTTCCCATCTACAATGCGGGTATCTCGGCCTCGACCGCACAGCAGGTCAGCGGACGACAGGACATCGCGGCTTTGGCGAGCAACGAAAATCCCTATGGCGCATCGCCGGCCGTGGCTACGGCACTGCGGTCACTCGTGCCATCCCGCTATAGCGACTCAGCTTCCGGCGCACTGCGGCAGGCGCTTTCGGATAAGCTTGGTACTGCCACCGATCGGATCGTCTGCGGCAATGGATCGGAGGAACTGATCGCCGCACTCTGCCGCGCCTATCTGCAAAAGGATGATACCGTCCTGACCATTTCTCCCTGCTTCGGCCTGCATGAGATCGAGCCCATGGCGGCCGGTGCCCACGTGATCAAGGTGCCGATGACCACGGCATTCGACTATGACGTCGATGCGTTGGTGCGCGAACTCGCGCGCAGGCCGAAGATCGTCTTCATCTCCTCGCCCTCGAATCCCGCCGGAAAGGCCCTGTCGTTGCCCGAACTCAACCGGCTGTTGGACGCGGTGCAGCCCGCGACACTGTTCGTACTGGACGAGGCCTATTTCGAATTGATCGACCCAGGCTATCCCGATGGGCTGAAGGTACTGACCCAGCGTCTGGCTCTGTCTTGGGTCGTGCTGCGCACCTTCTCCAAGGCCTATGGTCTGGCCGGCTTGCGCGTAGGCTACGGCATCTCGTCGGACGACAGCATCGCCCAGGCTATGCGCGCGTGCCTGACCACGTTCAACATCAATGCCGCCGCACAGTTGGCCGCCGTCGCCGCGCTTCAGGATGACGGCTGGACGCGTGAGGCCAGCGCGAAGATACGGCGCGACCGTGCCATTCTTGCCGACCGCCTGCGCGAGCTGGGTGTCCGCGTTGTCCCGTCGCAGACGAACTTCCTGTTCATTGACGTAGCAACCGAAGCGGCGCCCGTGGCTAGCGCCTTGCTTCAAAAGGGCATAATCGTCAAACCATGGACTGAGGCCAGCTATACCAACTTTCTCAGGGTTAGCATCGGAACAGCTGGGGACAATGAACGATTTGTATGGGAACTCGGGCGCGCGCTCGGCATGGCCTAGCGTCGACCGATGGCCGCTTTGACCAAAAAAACAGCGCCGGAAAAACGCTCCGTCGGTCGAGCCGGCGCCATCGGCTTGACCCGGGAGCGCGTTGTCGAGGCGGCCATCGCCCTGATCGACGACGAAGGGCTGGTGGGTTTTTCAGTCCGTGCCCTCGCCCGCCGCCTCAATGTCTATCCGGCCGCTCTCTACTGGCATATCGGTGGCGCCAAGTCCGACCTGCTCGCCGAAATCTCTGGCGCGCTCATCGCCAGCCTGATGACGCCCGCGGACCTTCCAGACGACTGGCGCGAGACGATCCGACTTCTCTTCCGGCGCTTTCGCGCGCGCGTTCACGAGCACCCTCGTGCCGCGCCCCTACTCGGCCCGCATATCCGCTCAAACGGCGCGCCGAATGCACCTTGGGTCGAGATCATCCTGACTGCGCTAACCGAAGCCGGATTTGAAGACCAGGCTCTGATAGATGCCTTCAACTCTGTAGTCGGTGCGCTGGAAGGCTATATCACCATGGAACTGGCCGCGGATGGCGCTACCGAAGGCTCGGAATGGGTCCAAACCTTCGACGCAGGTCTCAATGCGCTTGACGCAGCGCGTTTTCCGTTGGTCAAGCGACACCTCTCACAGATGTACAATCGGTCGTTCGTGATGCGCTGGAAAAGTGGAAATGTCGCCCCGCTTGAGGACGGTTACAACTTCCTGATCGAGACCCTCATTCTGGGTCTGGAGGCACAGGCCAAACGTGACCGAAACAGGGAACTGGACGCTGCCACGCCGACCGCGGATGGATGACACAAGATGGGCACGGGTCCTTGCCCTGCGCATCCAGAACGATGAAACGCAGGTTGCCGTCGAGTTAAAGGGCGCTCGGAGCGGACAGGCGTTCGGGCGTGACGCCCAAAAAAGCCGGACCTGAACTTCTTCTGACGGGCGGGGGCTTGGATCAATGTTGCCCGCGCCATTCCGGCGCCATCGGTTTCACCAGAATCGTCCTTTCTGCGGAACCTCATCGCCGCCTGGTGTGCAAAGCAGTGATAAAGAGAGCCCATTCAGTAAGTTCAGAAATAGTCTCGGGCAATTGGCGCCGGAGATTGGGCGAAACTTGCGTAATCATCGATGAGATGCGGGAATGTAGCAATACGGAGAGGATCTGCAATTTATTGCTGGCCTATGTTGGACGATTTGGTGCCACGAACTTTCTTGCTGGTGCAATTCCGCCACTCTGCGCATCTCACCGTGAACAGCTATCACACGTGGTACTGGCCTCTTGGCCTGAGGAATGGACAAAACGCTACTTCTCGAGCGGCTATCTCTCCAGCGATCCGACGATCCGGCTTGTGAGACAGGCCAGCTCGCCGTTTCACTGGCGCGAGGTCGGCGATCTATGCAAGGTCTGCCCGTTAGGTCGCCGCATCATGGATGAGGCAAAGGAGTTTCGCCTGGATGAGGGGTTCACAATAGCGTTCTCGACCATCGAACGACATCCGGTTGGCTTTTCGATCGCCGGTGAGAAACTGAACCCCGATCCGTGTGATAGGTTGGCCCTCCAACTCATTATGGCCTACGCTTTCGGTTGCGCGTCTGCTCTCATTGGAGGCGTGCGCCATCGCAAGTCTGTCCACCTCTCACCAAGGCAGCGTGATGTGCTTCGCTGGGCGGCAGAAGGCCTCACCCTCGACGAGATCGCTGCGCGCCTGAACATCAGCAGCAACACAGCCGATACCCATCTGCGCGCGGTGCGTGACAGGTTGGGTGTATCGAGCACCATTCACGCGGTCGCTGAGGCCTTCCGACTAGGCCTGATCAGCTGAGAATCTCACGGGATCACGTGATGCCGAAACGCTATTAGCAGCTTCAAACTCGGTTGGCCTCGAATATGGAGAACAACCGATGCTGCACATTGTGACAAAAGACAATATTGACCTCTATCGCGCGGAGTTGGATGAAGCCTTTCAACTCCGCCATAAGGTTTTTGTCGAAGAAAGGAACTGGACCGAACTTGCGCGTGAGGACCGTCGCGAGACGGACCACTTCGATGACGAACACGCCGTCCACATGCTGTTTATCGCGGACGGCCGTGTCATTGGCTACCAACGGATGCTTCCATCGACAAGGCCGCATCTCCTCACTGAAATCCTGTCGGATCTCTGCGAAGTTGAGCCGCCGGTCGGTCCGAATGTCTGGGAGTGGACACGGTACTGCGTCGCGGCAGGCCATCGTGAGCGCGGCAGAATGCTCAGCCCGGTCGCCAACGTTCTCCTTGCCGGTATCGTCGAGTGGGGTCTTGCCAGAGGGATCGACACGATAATCATCGAGATGAACCCGCTCTGGCTCCTGCGGCTTGTGCAACTGCACTTCATGGTAAAGCCGCTCGGCGTGCCTCGGATTGTCGGCGGGGAAGAGACGGTTGCCGTGACCGCGAGCTTTGATGCGCGGACACTCGCTAGATTGCACGAAATGCGCAAGGCGAGCGTGCAGGCGGGCGCAGGCGACAGTTGAAGCTTGCAAACCGGTCACAGAAGGATGAGCGCCCATGGAATTTCACCAGGTGGAGAGGCGCCTCGTCGCTCGAACCGTGAGCCGGTGGACTAAGATCGTCTCCAGAGCTTAGGAAGCGCAATGCGGCGACGCGTCCAACTTATTACGCTGGATTGCGCACTCATCGTCGCCGAGGAAGGCAGTTTCCTCGGCGCCTCTCGACGCATGGGAATCCATCATTCCGCTCTGAGCCGGCGTGTCCGTAGCCTTGAGCACTCGCTTGGAACGGTGCTGTTCGAACGCCACGCGGCTGGTGTCCGACCAACCCTGCTCGGCGCGAAGTTTCTAGGCAACCTTCGTCGCGTTCTGGCAGAACTCGACGGTACACTTGCAATGGTCGCGACAGCCAAGAAGGGACAAGCCGGCAACCTGGCAGCCGACTTCGATGCCTCCGTGCATGCAACCGAGCTTTTGGATATAGTTGTCGACTTCATTCGGAGCCGCCCGGATGTCATCCTCCGTCTTGCGAAGACATAGCGCGCGGCGACACACTCGCCCTGGCTTGGTATTGCGACGGGCCCGACTGAACGCCCTGTCAGTCATCATGAACCGAGCCAGCATTGGCGCGATGAGCTTCGCCGGGTCGGCGACTGTCTGCCCCGTCTCGCGACCGAGCACCTCGGTATATGCCGCAAGATCGCGGTGAACAGCGGCAGGCAGTTCTACTATGACTTTGACCGGGCGATCATCAGGGATGGCGGAAAGTTTGAGCTTGGTCATGACGGATCCTTCCGCGTGCCATACGGCGCGAGCACAAGGTCGCGGTTGACGATGATGCGGACCGGGAAACCCGGTCGGATGGTGAGCGTCGGCTGGACGTTAAGCTGATTGCGAACGATCTGCTGGAACCGAGGCTGGAGCCGACGCCCAACAACGTCGACAGCGCTGCGGCCCGAAACAACTGACCCCACTGATGATCGACCTCGTCCTCAACAACGCTGGATACGCTTCCGTCAAAACATCTAGTCCGTGAAACCCCGCGCGCCGAGCGCGAAATGGTGCTCATGACGCGATAGGGCAATCCTGCCTCTTCGACTGCAGAGGCGTCGTTGCCTTCAACCGGCCGTTTCCTGGATCGCGGAAAGCAGCCATGGTTGCCCAGTCTCACGCGTGAAGGTCCACAACTCCGTTGTTTCGACAGGATTGTTGGGATCTCCCTTTTCGATGGCACCCGTTTGACGGTTGCGCATCACATCTATGGCAGACCAGCGCATTGCGACCGTCGCATAATCGCGCATGCCCTCACGCCACGCTTCGGAAACTTCACCATTCAAGAACTGAAGATTTGATACTTCGTTCTTCAGGCCCTTGGTGGCGTTATCCGCCAATTCCTCGGAGAGGTAGGAGACCATCTCCGGTGTTGTCAGCCGGCGTAGCCCCTGGTGGTCCTCGCGGGTGAACGCGGCCTGTAGGTCCGCGAGAATGCGTTCGAACGCAGAACGATCGGCGTCGGTAATCCCGATTTCGTCCGCGCCACCTGCTCCAGTGCCGGTGGCGGCAGGCGGGCTGTAGGCTTGCGCGCTGGTTCCAAAACCCTGTTGGCCAAACGGAAAGCCGGGACTTCTCACATCGGCCGGAGCCATATTGTTTCGGTTGAAGAACCGCATTGCCAACATGGCGACGCCGCCGATCAGCAACAACTGGATTATGAAGCTGAGGCCGCCACCGATGCCGCCGAATCCGTGGCCGAACATCATGCCAAAAATGCCATTGAAGACCAGCCCTCCGACCAATCCGCCAACCAACCCTCCACCGAAGCCGCTCCAAAAACTTGGACGCGGCTGAGCAAGCGACGGCGGCGACGGTGACGCCGGCTGGACGGTGTTCGGCGTCATCGAGCGCTTTACCGGCGCGGTATACGGTGCGGTGGTCGTGGGGGCTGGTGCCTGGAAAGTCCGGCTGCCGCGACTGCCGAAACTGCCGCCGCTGCGTGCTTCTGCCGGGTTGAGCGATATGCTCCCAAGTGCCGTCGACAGTATCAACAATATCGACGCTACTTGGATCAGCCGTAACTTAGGCATCTGAAAATCCTTCGATAGGTCTCGGTTATCCGCCTTGCGCAAAGCCTAGATATGGTGCGTCACGCCTTTCCAGCTAATCTCTTCGACCATACAATTTGGTAAGCTTTCGCGCTCGGGCTGGTCGCCTGGCCTATCGCGTGCACCGTTCGCAAAAATCGATAACGGCCAGACTACAGGCATTTTGCGGACCGCCCCATTGTCTGCTTAGAATTTCACCAACGTAGTGATCGTTGCCGTTCAAGATTTGCCTGCAGAAATCAAACCACAAGCGGAAGCCTTGGTCAGCAAGATCGGCGCTGAAAATCTGCTTCTTCTGCAGGGTTCGATCGATGCGTCGCCGCAGGCAGCGTTGGGGTTGGCGGCGCATCAGCTCACTGCTGGAGGTCGCCGCTGCCAACATCGACGGCGACGGAACTCTGAAGCGGATCATCCAGTCGGCTTTGACCCAAAGCCCGCTACCTCGGGGAGGGCGGGTGCAGCCTTCGCCGCCGGCTTTCCTCGCCGACCGGCGAACCGGTCGAAGGTCAGATAGATGACCGGCGTCGTGAACAGGGTCAGTATCTGCGAGATCACGAGTCCGCCGACAATCGCTATTCCCAAAGGCACGCGAAGTTCCGCGCCGGGGCCATGGCCAAGTGCCAGCGGCAAGGCGCCAAGCAGCGCGGCCAGTGTCGTCATCATGATCGGCCGGAAACGCATCAGGCATGCCTGCCGGATCGATTCGGTCGGACTGAGCCCTTGTTCACGCTCCGCCTCCAGCGCGAAGTCGATCATCATGATCGCATTCTTCTTGACGATGCCAATCAACAGGATGATCCCGATCATGCCCATGATCGACAGGTCCTGCCCAAACAGCAACAGCGCCAGCAGCGCACCGAGCCCCGCCGACGGCAGCGTCGAAATGATGGTCAACGGGTGGATCGCGCTCTCGTAGAGGACGCCGAGCACGATATAGACCGCGATGACGGCCGCCAGGATCAACCAGGGCTGGCTCGCCAGTGAATCCTGGAAGGCCTGCGCCGTGCCCTGGAAAGAGCCGGTGACACTGACCGGCATTCCGGCATTGATTTCCGCGGCGTGGATTGTTGTCACCGCGTCACTGAGCGACACGCCGGGTGCCAGGTTGAACGACAGCGTCGTCGCCGGCAGTGAGCCCTGGTGGTTGATCGTTACCGGCAGGACGCCGTTCTTTACGCTCGCCAGCATACTCAAGGGAATCAGCTTCTGCGTCGTCGAGGAGCGGACATACAGGCGGGTCAGAGCGTCCGTGTTTAGCTGGAAGCTCGGATCGAGCTCCAGCACCACATGGTACTGGCTGACCTGCGTGAACAAGGTAGCGACCTGCCGCTGGCCGAAGGCGTCGTAGAGGACGTCGTCGATCGCCTGCACGCTGACGCCGAGCCGCGCCGCCGTCGGGCGGTCGATATCGAGCGTCGCGCTGGTCGCCGCCGGCTGCGCGTCCGAAGACACGTCGAGCAGGCCAGGCAGCGCCGTGATCGCCTTTTTCATGGTCGTCGCCCATTTGTCGAGTTCGGCGGTATCGCCGCTTTGCAGCGTATATTGGTATTGTGCCGCGCCCTGGCGCCCACCGATCTGAATGTCCTGGCGGATCCGCATGTTCAGAGTCAGGCCCTCGATGTTGGCCGCTGCCGACTTCAGTCGAGCCATCACCTGCCTGGCGCTGGCCTTGCGCTGTCCAAAAGGCTTGAGATTGACCTGGATCTGTCCGACGCTGACCGACGGGCTGGGGTTGATCCAGAAGCCGACGTTGTCGACATCGGGATCCTTCTGCACGATGGCGCCGAGCTGTTGCATCTTCGTCGACATCGCCTCGAAGGAAATGTCGGTGGCCGCCTGTGCCTGCCCCTGGATGTATCCGGTATCCTGCTCTGGCAGGAACCCCTTCGGCGTGATCGTGTAGAGCCACAGCGTCAGTGCCAGCGTGCCCACTGTAACCAGCAGCATCAGTGTGCGATGCGCCAGCACGACGTCCAGGCAGCGCACATAGCCGTTGGTTACGGCCTGGAATCCCCGTTCCGACCATCGATAGAACCGTCCATGCTGCCGGTCGTGGTCAGGCTTGATCAGCCAGGCGCACAGCATCGGCGTCACGGTCAACGAAACCAGGCCCGATATCAGGATGGCGATACTCACCGTCACCGCGAATTCGCGGAACAGGCGGCCGACCACACCGCCCATCAACAGGATGGGGATGAAGACAGCAATCAGCGAGATGGTCATCGAGATGATTGTGAAGGTGACCTCGCGCGCGCCGTCTATCGCCGCCTTGATCTTCGACTTGCCCATTTCGAGATGGCGGGTGATGTTCTCGATGACGACGATCGCGTCGTCGACGACGAAACCCACCGCGATGACCAGGCCCATCAACGAGAGGTTATCCAGACTGTAGCCGAGCAGATACATCACGCAGAACGTGCCAAACAGCGACAGCGGAATCGTGATGCTCGGAATCACCGTCGCCCAGAAATTGCGCAGGAACACGAAGATCACGCCGACCACCAGCGCTATGGTGATCAGCATCGTGTATTGCACATCGGTGACGGATGCCTGGATGATCTGGGTGCGGTCGCCCACCACCGTCAGCTTGATCGATGCCGGCAGGCTTTGTGACAGCGCCGGCAGTCGGTCCTTGATCGACTGGATGGTGCTCAGCACGTTGAAGCCGGCCTGCTTGTGGATATCGATCATCACCGAGCGCGTGCCCTGCAGCCAGGCCGCCTGGTGCGTGTCCTCGGGCGCGGTGAGAACCGTGCCGAGGTCGCCAAGCAAGATCGGCGCGCCGTTGCGATAGGCCACCACCATTCCCTGATAGGCCGGCACATCGACAAGCTGATCGGTGGCGTCGAGCACGACGGTGCGCCCATCGCCACTGAGCGAGCCTTTGGGCGCATTGACCGTCTGCTGGCCGATGACGGTGCGCACGTCCTCCAGCGTGAGGCCCCGCGCGGCAACCTTGTCGGGATCGAGCCGGATGCGCACCGATGGGCGTTGCGGCCCGTGAAAATCGACGAGGCCAACGCCCGTCATCTGCGACAGCTGCTGGGCGATGACGTCCTCTGCATAGTGGTCGAGCTCGGTCGTCGCCATGACGTCGGAGCTCAGCGAGAGCGTCAGCAGCGTCGCTTCCGCCGGATTGACCTTGTGGTATGTCGGCGGGCTGGTCATGCTCTTGGGCAATGATCCGCTGGTCGCCGAGATCGCCGCCTGCACATCCTGCGCGGCAGCATTGATGTCGCGCGACAGGTCGAACTGCATGACGATCGTGGTGCGTCCCGACGAGCTGGACGACGTCATCTGGGTGACGCCGGAAACGCTCGACAGCGAGTTTTCCAGCGGTGTCGCAACCGTGTTCGCCATCGTGTCAGCACTGGCGCCGGGAACTTGCGCCTCAACCTCGATCGTCGGGAAGTCGATCTGCGGCAACGGCGCCACCGGCAGGCTGAAATAAGCCACCGCGCCCAACATCAGGACGCCGAGCGCCAGCAGGCAGCTGCCGACGCGGCGCCGGATGAAGAGTTCCGAGATGCTCATCATTTCGTCTCCAGCGCCACCTTCTGGGACGGTTCATCAGCCTGCGTCACCTTCACGCTCGTCCCTTCGGTCAGGCGAGATTGTCCCGACACCACGATGTTGTCGCCGGCGGCCGCGCCGGAGGTCAGCGTGGTGAGGTCGCCGACTACGTCGCCTGTGGTCACCTTGGCGATGGTAACAGTGTTGTCCGGCTTGACGACGAAGACGAAAGGCCCGGCCTGGCCGTTCTGTACCGCGGCTGAAGGCAGCACGACAGCGTTGTGCTCGGTGCGCACGCCGACCTGGACCGTCACCAGCGCTCCCGGCCATAACACCTTGTCGCTGTTGTCGAATTCGGCTTTCAGCTTGACCATGCCGGTCGTCGTGTCGATCTGGCTGTCGATGGCCGTCAGCTTGCCGTCGGCGATCTTCCTCGAGCCGTCCCTGGCGTCGGCGGCAACCGGAAGCGAGCCGGCGGACTGACCGGACTGAAGGTCGGGCAACTGGTCCTGGGGCAGCGAGAACTGCACGGAGATCGGTTGCATCTGCGTGATGGTGACGATGCCGGTGGCGTCATTGGCATGCACCAGCGTACCTTCATTGGCCTGCTTAAGGCCCACGCGCCCGGAGATCGGCGCGGTGATCGTCGCATAGTCGAGATTGAGCTTGGCGGTATCGACCGCGGCCTGGTCGCCGTCAACCGTCGCCTGCATGACCGCAACCTGGGCGCGGGCCGTGTCGGCTGCCTGCGTGGTGCCGGCGCCGGACTGGGTGAGCTTCGTCGCCCGTGCTTCATCGGCGCGCGCATTGGCAAGCTGCGCCGCATCCTTGTGCAAGGTGGCCTGCGCCTGCGCCAGTTGCGCGGCATAGGCGCGCGGATCGATCTGCGCAAGGACGTCGCCGGCCTTCACCTCCTGTCCTTCGCTGAAGAAGATGCGCTGTATCTGGCCGTCCACCCTAGCCTTGACGTCGACCTGGTTCAGCGGAAGCACGGTGCCGAGCCCGGTTCGCGCGATCGGCAGGTCGCGTACAGTGGCAAGGGCCGCCGTGACCGGGATAGGTGCGGCGGCGATCTTGGCAAGCGGCGCGGTGTCCCCCTGGCGTAGCGTCAGTGCTCCAGCACCTGCCGCCACGACAAGGATCGCGCCGAGCGCCAGCCACCGTACCGTACGGGAAGCGGGCCCCTGATTGTCTGTCGGCTGGCCGGCATCTGTCTGGTTGTCTTGGTTTTCGGGGTCGTCGCGCACAGGGGTCTCCATCGGTTCGACTGTCGTTGCGGCGAAAGGGACGGCTGGCATTTCTCTGCTTCGACGGCGTGCCGCATCAAATGTGCGGGCATCCCTTCAAATTGGAGAGAATTGTCGGGCCGGCGTCCCGCTTCTCGACAGGCAGCGCAGTGCAAATGTTGCATTGCACAATCACCATGGGGTCCCGTTCATGTCGGGCCGTTCGCCCGAACATGAAATATCGTTCAGGTAGGAAAAAACGCTAGGGCCGCTGCGGACTGAGAACGTAGCCCGAGCCCTGCACCGTGTGGATCAGCGGGGCGGCGAACCCCTCATCCACCTTGCCGCGCAAGCGGTGGATATGCATGTCGATGACGTTGCCGCGCGGTTCGAAATCATAGGGCCATGCCGTTTCGAGCAGCATCGAACGCGTCACGATCTGGCCGGCGTGGCGCATCAGCAGCTCCAGCAACAGGAACTCCCGGTACTGGAGATCGATGTGGCGTGCGCCGCGCACCGCGCGCCGGCCAAGCAGATCAAGCTCCAGATCGCCGACCTTCAGTACCGCCTGCCGCCTTGTCGGCTGGACGCGCCTTGCCAGCGCGTCGAGCCGCGCCAGGATCTCCGAGAAGGCATAGGGCTTGGCGATGTAGTCGTCGCATCCCGCCTGCAGGCCTTCGATCCTGTCTTGCGTGCTGGCACGGGCGCTCAACATCAACACCGGCACCTGGTTGCCATGGGCGCGGATGCCTTTGACCAATTCGATGCCGTCCATCTGCGGAAGCATCCTGTCGAGGACCAGAACGTCGTAGATGTCTTCCAGCGCCATGGCCAGACCCGTCGCGCCGTCGCGGGCGCGGTCGACGACATGGCCGGCTTCCGAAAGCCCGCGCTTCAGGTAACTCGCCGTCTTTTCATCGTCTTCGACAATCAGGATACGCATCGGACCGCCATTCTCGCCGCCGGAAGATGAACCGCTCCCATGATATGGCGAAATTGCCGGATCAGAGGATCTGGAAGGAGAAACCGAGCTTCCCGGGATCAGGCTGACGCCAAACGCACCGACCGGATTTGCATCTCCCGCAAAACATAGGCGCGGGAGGCGACCATGACCAGATTTTCTCAGTCTCGCCAAGCCCGCCAGTTCGCAGCCGCTGTGGAGCTTCCGCATGGGCTTTCCGGAATCAAACATGAATCCGATTTAATGTTGGCGCGAAACTGATCTAGGTCGGATGCGTCTATGATGCGTCTATAAGGAATACCATACGCAAGCAGCGGCATGATCTTGCCCGCCGTCGGAGTGCAGTGTGACAACCATACTGGTGATAGAGGACGATGTGCAGACCTCGCGCGAAATCGAGGCGGCGCTTGTCGACTATGGATATGAGACGCGGACTGCCTTCACGGGTCGTGATGGTCTCGTGAAAGCGATCAGCGATCCCTACGATGCCATCGTTCTCGATCGCATGCTGCCAGGCGACCTCGACGGACTGGGCGTGCTGGCGGCGCTGCGTGCAGCCGGCATCCATGCGCCGGTGCTGATCCTCAGCGCCTTGACGGCCGTCGACGAACGCGTTCGCGGGCTGAAGGCCGGCGGCGATGACTATTTGACCAAGCCTTTCGATTTCCTTGAGCTGACGGCGAGGCTGGATGTCCTGCTTCGCCGGCGCAATGCACCGATAACCGAATCCGTGCTGCGGGCCGGCCCGCTGGAGGTGGACCTTCTGACGCACACCGTTCGACGTCACGGGCAGCTCGTCGACCTGTTGCCGAGGGAATACCGGCTCCTGGAATATCTTGTCCGCAATGCCGGACAGGTGGTGACGCGCACCATGTTGTTCGAGGAGATCTGGCACTACCGCTACGACGAGCCGACCAATCTCATCGATGTGCATGTCAGCAAGCTGCGGCGCAAGATCGACACGGCCGGCGAGCCGTCGGTCATCCAGACGGTGCGCGGCTCGGGTTACGTCCTCAATGCGGCTGGCTGACCTCTCCAAGACAACCAGCTTCAGGCTGGCGATCGCGTTCCTGGCTTTGTTCGGCCTGGCGTCGCTGACACTTTTCGCTTTCATTTCATGGGAAGTGAAAGGCTTTCTCTCGAACAGGGTCGACGAGTGGGTGCAGCGTGAGGGGAAGGTGCTATCGCGTCTCGATGCGACCGCGCTGGCGCAGAGGCTGGACAACCGCCAGCGCGACGACGCCACCACCGAGCGGCCGATCACCCTTTACGATCCGGCCGGCAAGGTCCTCGCCGGCAGCCCGGTGCCCTTCCCCGCCGGACATGACAGTGCCACCGCCCCGTTCGAGTTCGGCCACGGAAGCCATCTTCCCATGGCGCCCTTTCGCGGGCTGACCTGGCGATTGCCGACCGGTCAAACCCTGCTTGTTGCGCAAAGCGTCGACGAGTTGAACGAATTCGGCGACGTCCTGCTCGGCGCAATGTTGCTCGCCGGCGGCGTGACGACGGTTCTGGGGTTGGTTGGAGCGATCCTGATCGGCGCGGGTGCCGTCCGGCAACTGGACGACATCACCAAGGCGACCCGCACCATCGTCAAGGGCGACCTCTCCGGCCGCCTGCCGATGCGGGGCAGCGGAGACGTCGGGCGGCTTGTCGCCGTCGTCAACGAGATGCTGGACGAACTGCAGCGGTTGATGAACGAAGTGAAAGGCGTCTGCGACAACATCGCCCATGAAATGCGCACGCCGCTGACCCGCCTGCTGGCTGGTCTCGACCGTTCGCGAAGGCGGTCGTCATCCACTGCCGACTATGCCGAAAGCGTCGACGAGGCGATTGCCGAAACGCAAGGCATATTGAAGACTTTCGGCGCGCTGTTGCGTATTTCCGAAATCGAGGATGGCGCGCGGCGGGCCGGCTTCATCGACGTCGACCTTGGCGCCATCGTCACCGATGCCGTCGAATTCTACGAGCCGCTGGCGGACGACAGGAACATCACGATCAGTGCCCTCTTCGAGGGTGAGACGGCAAGCTCCTCGCGTGGTGACCCGAGCCTGCTTTTCGAGGCCTTCGCCAACCTGATCGACAACGCGATCAAATTCACGCCGGCAGGCGGCTCCGTCGAGGTCCGGCTTGTCCGCAGCGGCTCGGCCGACGTCGTCTCTGTCAGCGACAGCGGTCCGGGCATTTCCGAAGCTGACAGAATCATGGTTCTGAAGCGCTTCTACCGCGCGGAGCCAAGCCGTCACGAACCCGGCAACGGCCTTGGCCTCAGTCTGGTGGCGGCGATCGCGCGCTTACACGACATGGATATGGTCATCGAAGGACCACCCGGTTGCCGGATAGTCCTGACCCGCAATCGATCCGAGAAGGCGTCGCCCGTAGAGATCTGCGATTTTTAACCCCTTGTCTCTTTTTTCGGAGCCAGATTCCACTGTCGACAAACGGCTTCCTGGCATCGCACAGGGTTTCCACGAACGGCTTGCCGTTTGCTCACCCTGCGCATGAGCGCGCTCATTCACGTTCCTCCGGCGGCCGAATCTTGCGGAACGTCGCGAGCAGAAGGATGTCATAGACGATCTTCAAGGCGCCCGCGATGAGCAGCGGCCAGCCGAAACCCGAAACGGCAAGCAGAGAGCCGGCGAGCATCGGACTGGCCGCTGATGCGAGACTGCGCGGAACTGCAGTGACGCTCGCAGCTGCGGCGCGCTCACCGGGCGTAACCACCGCCATCACGTAGGAGGTGCGGGTCGGGACGTCCATCTGCGATAATGCGCTCCGGATCAGCAGAAGAACGATCACCGGACCGAGGCTGTGCATGAAGGGAATGAGCAACAGGCAAAGGCTCGACGGCAGGTGGGTGAACACCATCGTGTTCACCAGCCCGATCCGCTTGGAGATTTGAACAGCCACCAAATATGACACGGCTGAAAGCACGCCCGTGCAGAAGAAAATTGCGCCCGTGGTGGCGAGCGAAAGGCCAAAGGTTTGATAAAGCCACAGTGCCAGCAAGGACTGAACCACAAGGCCGCCGGCAAATGCGTCCAGGCTGAAGAGTGCGGCCAGCGTGAGGACGATGGTTCGAGACTTGTGCAAGGGCTCCGCCGGCGCCGCACTTTCGTCGATCGATTCATCTGGCAGCCTCCTATACAGGAGCAGCGATCCGAACCCAAGGAAGGCATAGAGCAGGAATGCGAGCTGGAGGGCCTGCTTGATCTCCAGGCCGACAAGCTGTCGGAGGATGTCGGGTGCGCCGGCCGCCAGAGCGCCGACAGCCCCAATGAGGGAACCGACGACGCTGTAGCGGGCATATAGCGCGGTACGGTCCCGATCTGTGACATTGTGCGCGAGCTGCGCATGTTCCAGTGGCAGAAACACGCTTACATCGCCGGAGGATGGGTTCAGCGTCCCGACGAATGCGACCAGGAGCAGCGGCCAGAAATCCTGGATGAGCGTGAAGGCAAGTCCGGTGAGAACCATCAGGCCTGCTGCCGCGATGAGCAGGGAGCGGGGCGAGAAACGGTGTGCGACGGCCCCGACACCCAGCGTGAGCGCGGCCGATCCCGAAAGCGTGGCCGTGGCGAAGATCCCGATCTCGAAGGCGTTGAAGCCGAGCGCCGCCAGATAGGCGGGAAGCAAAAGACTGACGAGTCCATCGCCAAACGCCCGCAGTCCCCTTGAGGCCAGCAGGTAGGAAGCCGCCGGCCCGGCGCCGGAAGGCAGCAGCGCAAATCTTCGTTTCGGATCTCGGATATCCGTCGTTTTCTTGGCAGCAAGGGATGATGGCATGGCGTCCACCTCAAAAAAGAGAGCCTGGACGCGAACATTTGGCTAACGCCTCACGGGGTCGTCGCGGATGACCCCCTACCTGACGTTTGTATCCTCTAGCCGTGCGTGTCAATCCACGAGGCTTCGCAACAGCCCACTCAACGCCCCTATTCGAGGCGCCTTCCCATCCCGAGCTGCCGGCAATGCAGCCTGATTTCGAGCTCGATCTAGCGCGCTTGCTGACGGCCTTGGTTCAAGGTTGCCCTGTGCGGAAATAAGTTTGCGATGTGCTCGGCCGCCCAAGAGCGCCTCGGAACGATGATACTCCGCAATCCCCCGCCCTGACGTATCGGTGAGAGATATCTGTCGGAAAGCCGAGATAAGCCAAGCAACCTACTTTCAATGCGAAAGAAATGCGGGCCATTATGCACCATCATCGTTGATTTCATCGGCCTTTTCGGGGGTCTGTTTCAGAAATCTTCCCGTATCCTTCCGGATGGTTCTGCAACAAAACTGACTCAACGGCAGCTCACAAAGCTACGGCGCAGACTTTACAAAACTTTACGCATCTACGGAAAGCCGGAAACAGCCGCGATCTAGCTTGAGATCGAAGCGAGATCGAAGCGCGAAACGCCACAGGCGACGTCGTCGATGCCTGTAGGAATCCGCGCGCCAGCAAGGTGGCGGCAGTATCTGACGATGGTGTTCAGCCCAAGCAATATTCTCGGCCTCCTGTCAGCCCATCCATATGCGGTGCTTCTACCGCTGGCGATAGCTGAAGGACCGCTCGTGACCATCGCCGGCGGGGTCTTGATTGCCAACAGCCAACTCAGGTTCTGGCCTGTGCTTGCGATCGTCGTGGCTGGGGATTTGGTGGGAGATTCGGCTCTTTACGCGCTTGGGCGATGGGGAGGAATTCGAATGGTCACAAAGTGGGCGAGTCAGCGCACGATCAAGCGGGCAACCGACCTTCAGGACCAGTTTCGCCGCAAGGCGGACCAAGTTCTCGTTACGGGAAAGCTCACGCATGCAGTCGGTGCGCCGGTCCTGGTTGCCGCAGGCATGGTGCGGATGCCATTTTGGCGGTTCTTTACAGTAAACTCTCTAGCCACTCTGCCAAAATCCCTTGTTCTTCTTTGTATCGGCTACGCGTTTCACTCGGGATACGCTGCCATCGGTCAAAATATGACTTACTACATCATTGTTTTGCTGATCGCGGGTCTGATCCTGCTCTATCTCCTCCTGTCCAGATAACCAGCTGCAAGAAGACACCATGCGCATCGCCATCTTTTCCGACAATTTCCATCCCGAGATCGGCGGGATCCAGGACTCGATCGAAGCATTGGCGAAGGCGCTTGGACAGCGAGGGCATGCTATCGACTTCTACGTACCGCACTACGGTCGTCGTGAATTCGAACGCATCAACGCAGCACCCGTTGAGTTGAATTTGGGGCCTCGCATCCGCGTTCATCGCTTGCACTCGGTGCCGTTTCCATCCTCGACAAAGCAATCGCGAGCGGTTTTTCCCCTGCCCGCTTCGTGGCTCCGTCTGCCCCCGGCGGCGCGACCGGACGTCATCCACACCCAGACCTTCTTTGGAGCCGGATTGAGCGCGCTTCTAGCGGGAAGGCGACTGGGAATTCCTGTTGCGGGAACAAATCACACCGCCATCAAGGCGTTCGGTTCGTATCTGCCATTCGGGATGGATGCCGCAGCGGCCTACGTTCTTTGGTACTACAACCGCTGCGATTTTGTCACCGCGCCGTCGCTGTCGGTTTTCAACGAGCTTGGCCAGGACAGGCTGCGCCGCCCGCTGGAAGTCGTTTCCAACCCGATCGCTACGGACATCTTCCGACCGGTCTCCCCGGCGATGAAGCGCAAGCTCAGAACGGCACTGCACCTCCATGGCCCGACGATCGTCTATGCCGGCAGGCTGGGTTCAGAGAAGAATATCGATCCCATCCTTCATGCGCTCGCGCTGCTGAAGCAGCGGGTACCGTCGGCGGAGCTGGTCATTGCCGGCCATGGCAGTCAGGAGCGTCACCTTCGCGCCCTCGTGCAACGGCTCTGCCTCCAGCCGAGCGTGCGGTTCGTTGGGACGCTGCCGAAATCGGACCTCGCTGAACTGTTCCAGGCGTCCGACGTCTTCGTGACCATGAGCACCTCCGAGACCCAGGGGATCGCTCTGCTTCAGGCAATGGCGTGCGGCATCCCTGTGATCGGCGCGAATGCGAGAGCCCTGCCTGAATTCATCGCAAACGACCGCGGCTTCCTGGTGGAGGCATCCGATGTCGCCTCGCTTGCGGATCGTCTTGCGGATTTGCTCGGCCATTCGGATTTGCGGTCACGGCTCGGGCGGGGCGGAGCTTCCTACGTGAAGCAATTCGCCACGGAACGGATCGCGGACCAATGGGAGCATCACTATCAACTCTTGATCGAACGGAAAACAAGCGATGAAAGAAGCCATCAAGATCAGCTTTGTCGTGCCAGCGTATAATGAGGAAGCATGTCTTCCGCGAACGCTGGAAGCCATCGTCGCTGAGATCGCGCGATCCCAATGCGCCGCCGAAATCATTGTCGTGAACAACGCGAGCACGGACAAGACGCGTCAGACAGCGCAGGCTTATCCCGGGATCTTCGTCATCGACGAGCCAGTCAAAGGCCTCGTTCGTGCCCGCGCCGCAGGGTTTCACGTCGCAACAGGCGACCTGATCGCCAACATCGACGCCGATACGATCCTTACCGAGGGATGGATAGACAAGGTCCTGCGAGCGTTTGCGGCCAATCCCGAGCTCGCCGCCATGAGCGGGCCGCTTGTCTACTATGATCTGCCAAAGCGTACACGGGCGCTGGTACGCGCGTTTTATTGCGGCGGCTATGTCTGTTATCTTCTCAACCGTTACATCCTGCGTGTCGGATCGATGATGCAAGGGGGCAACTTCGTCGTGAAACGCGACGCGTTGGTACGCATTGGCGGCTTCAATCCGAACTTTGCATTTTATGGCGAAGACACTGAACTCGCCCGCCGCCTTTCCAAAGTCGGGGACGTCGATTTCACGTTTTCATTGCCCGCGTTGTCGTCCGGACGGCGCCTGGTCGGCGAAGGCGTGGCGCGCATCGGGCTGCGTTACGCGATGAACTTTTTCTGGGCGACATTCCTGAAAAAGCCGTTCACCGAATCCTGGCTGGACTTTCGCGACCAGCCGCAAAAGCCGCTGCCATGACAACCACGCAACCTTCCCAAGGCACCAGGCCGCCCCGTCGGCTTGCACGCCAATTCGGCAAGCGCCTTGCCTATGATATCGGTTTCAGCATGATCCTGCTGGCACTGAGCATCGTTTCCAATTTCTACGCCGGAACCTTCGCGACGGCGAATGTCAGCAATCCAGTGACTGACATCATTCTCGACAACGTCCCGGTCGTGAATGTGGACTTCATCTTCGTCGACGGGCCGCTTTTCATGTGGATGTTCGTTGGCGTCCTTCTGCTTGCGCGACCTCAGCGCATTCCTTTCGTCTTCAACGGGCTGGCCCTTTTCATTCTTGTGAGGTCGGGGTTCATTATTCTGACCCACATTGGGCCCTTTCCCACCAGAAGCACGTTCGACCTGAACGCAATCATGCAATCATTCACATTTGGCGGCGACCTCTTTTTCTCGGGCCATACGGGCGCGCCATTTCTTCTCGCCTTGATGTTCTGGAAGGATTCGAGGCTGCGATTTGCCTTCCTGGCGGCCACGGCACTCTTCGGTGTCGCGGTACTTCTCGGTCATCTCCACTATTCGATCGATGTCTTCGCGGCATTCTTCATCAGCTATGGAGTCCATGACCTCGCGAGGTTCCTGTTCCGGCGAGACTGGGAGTTCTTCGACGCGACCAATGGCGCGAGGAATAGGAGGCAGCTATCCAGACTGGGCTTCGCGCGGCGATGGGCATGACGGAGCATCAAGCGAAAAAATGTCCGATCTCATACTGCTGATTGAAGACGACCGCAGGCTGGCCGGAATGGTCCTGGATTTTCTGACCCAGAACGGCTTTGCCGTCGAACACATGCCAACGGGCGAAGAAGGCCTGGCTCGCCTGGCGCGAGGCGGTGTGTCGGCGATCGTCCTGGATCTGATGCTTCCAGGCATCGACGGCCTCGAAGTCTGTAGGCGGGTTCGAGTGACTTCGGATGCCGCCATACTCATGCTGACTGCGCGGGGTGACGAGACGGATCGTGTGGTTGGCCTGGAACTCGGAGCGGATGACTATCTCCCCAAGCCATTCAGTCCTCGTGAGCTTGTGGCGCGCCTCCGCGCTGTCTTGCGGCGTCGCAACGCGGGTCCGCATCAACAAGAGCTCCTTTGCTTCGGCCCGCTTGAAATCGATCCGGCGGCACGACAGTTGCGCGTCAACGGCGCCGAGCAAAGCCTCACCAGCTATCAATTCGATCTCCTGGTCGCACTCGCCCGGCATGCCGGCCGCGTCCTGTCCAGGGATCAGATCATGGACATGGTCAAGGGCGAACCTTTTGAGGCATTCGACCGTAGCATCGATGTCCACATCTCTCGCATCCGTGCGGCAATCGAGAAAGACCCTCGCCGCCCCCGGCAAATCCTGACCATTCGGGGAGTGGGTTATCTCTTCGCCCGTCATCATGATCGGCCGGACAAGATCGAATGAGACGCCTTTACCAGCATATCTATGCCGCCCTGCTGCTGAGCCTTTGCGTATTCGCCGTGCTCGCCGGATTGCTGTGGCGCTATGTGCTGGGAGAGGTTCAGACCGGAAATCGCGTCGGGATCGACACCGCATTGGCCGAGGTCGCCATGTCTGCATCCACGGCCGTGCCCTCGGACCTCGCCGCCACGCTGCTTCAACTCCAGAAGCGGCTGGGGCGGGCCGATATCGCCATCTTTTCGCCAGACGGTGTGTCCGTCGCGTCGGTGGGCGCACCACTTCCTCCGCCGGAGCATGCGAAAGACAGGAGCTTCAAGGAACGGCTTACGCTCGACGGTTGGGTTTGGACACTTGCACTCTCGGACGGGCGCGTGCTGGTGCTCCGCCGTCCCACTGACTACGACGAGCCGATCCCGAGCGTTTTCCTGTTGCTCGGCGCCACACTCGTTGCAGTAGCAATTGGCGCCTACCCCATCACTCGCCGCCTGACCCGACGCGTGGAAGGATTGAAGAAAGCGGTCGACGGATTCGGCGCTGGAGACCTGTCGAGGCGCGTGGAAGTCTCCGGCAATGACGAAGTCGCGGCGCTCTCCGACAGTTTTAACCGGATGGCGGAGCGCATCGGCGAACTGCTGTCCGCCCATAAAACGCTGCTCGCCAACGCTTCGCATGAATTGCGTTCTCCGCTTGCACGCCTGCGAATGGGGGCGGAGCTGCTACAGCCACAGGCAGATAAATGGCTGAGGCAGGAGTTCGAAAGCAACATTGCCGAACTCGACGGACTTGTCGGCGAGATCCTGCTGGCCAGCCGCCTCGAGACGCTCGAAATCGTCACCGAAATGCACCCCGTCGATCTGCTGGCGATCACTGCCGAGGAGTGCGCGGCAGCCGATGCTTCGCTCGAAGGTGAACCAGTCACGGTCTTCGGCGAGCCTCGGCTACTGCGTCGGCTTGTCCGCAACCTGCTCGACAATGCCCGTCGCTATGGTGGCGGCACCGCCATTGAGGTGTCGTTGGCGCGTCGAGGTGTAGCAATCAAGCTTTCGGTATGCGACCGAGGCCCTGGCGTCGCCACCGAGGAGCGCGAGCGCATCTTCGAACCATTTTACCGCCCGGCCGGAACACGCGAGCAGGAAGGGGGCGTCGGCCTCGGGCTTGCCCTTGTGAGGCAGATTGCGAGACGCCACAACGGCGATGTTCATTGTGTCGCAAGGCCTGGCGGTGGCACCTCCTTCGAGGTCGAATTTCGAGAATTGAAGCATGCCGACGGTCACATGTCCGCGGCAACGTCATAATGGGTGATCGAACAATGTCAGCCTTGCGCCAGACGCTCGACGCGCTTCTCCGGGGCGAGCCCGCCGGCGGGACCTCATTCGCGCGATGGAAGGAGACAGGAGCGCCATGCTAACACTCTATAAGGAAGAACTGCGGGCCGTCATGCGGGGCCGCTTCGCATGGATGGGCGTGGCGATTGTCCTTCTGGGCTTGGGAGGCCTTGCTGCCGTGGCCACACAGGACAGCTGGCTCGATGGTTACGGCACTATCGGTTACTTCCTTGCGCCGGTTTGTTTCTTGCCATTGGCGGCCGGAATGATCGCAAGCCCGCGTGCCAACCGTTTTGTCGAAAGCGTCTTTACCGCGCCGGTGGACCGGCAGGATTGGTTTGTCGCAAAAACTCTCGTCATCCTGACGCTGGCGGGCGTATACTATCTCGCCATCGCGCCCCTGGCTGCCGTTTACGTGGCCAATGTCGGCATGCCGTTCCTGTTGAACCGCTACCTTGTTTGGACGCCAGGAATCCTGCTCGTCTGCGTCGCTGTCGGCACCCTCATTGGCGTATTGTTCATCGGACGAAGCGTAGCGCCGCCCGTCGCCACGGGCGTCGGTGTCATGCTTGTCTATGCCGTGTTGGTGCCGTTGCAGGAACTGCTGGTCACGCGAGGGTATGGCGCGACTGCCACAGGTCACGTTGCCCTGATCAGCCCACTTGTGCTCCTCAAGAATGGACTGGGGTTTACTCTGGCCACGAGTGCCATTCCCGCTTCGACAATCATGACATGGATTTGCCTGTGCCTGATCGTGGTTGGATCACTTGGGTTGGCTGCGTGGATATTCCTGCGGGCACAGGGCGTCGAATCCTGGGAAGCCTCCCCGGGTCAGCGCGTGGTTATTGCGCTGGGGCTGGCTGCGTTGGTGCTGGTCCCCGCGCTCTTCGGAGATACCAACTATAACAAGGATGCGCCGCCCCAAAACAATGCCCCGGACATACCGGGGTTGTTCTTGCGGGGTGGCGGCACGCTTGCGCTCGTCAACCCGAATGGACCCGCTCCCACGGCTTGCTGCGATACGCTTCTCAACCGTGACCAATGGCCTTCATTGCCGGTCGGGCAAGCGACCCGCCAGGATCTCCTGCTGTTTCTGCCAGTCGATAGCAAGCAACGACTCACGCGATTGGAAATCCAGGTCACAGGCCAGAGCGGGCTGGACGTCCAAGTCCCGCCGGGAGCCGTCACCGAGTTATTGCACAATCTCGAGACGCGAACCTATCCGCCAGGCATCGGACCCGCAGATGCGGCTGGACATCGCGTCGAAACGGGATGGGTCGCCCGCATCCCCATCAGCCTGATTCCGAACCAGCCATGGGATATAGGCGGCATACGCTATCCGATTGATGTCAGCGCCACGTACGTGGTCGATGGCAGCCCCCAGACAAACACGATTAATGCCAGGGCAGCAGTCGAGGCACACGTGCCCAACGCGCTTGCCGAGATGGCGGGCATCGGCGCCGTCCTTCCTCTTTTGTGCCTCCTTGCAATGCTTACGCGCTGGAAACGAACGCGATGACTGAGCTAGCCCTCGAAACAACCGGCTTGACGCGCAGCTTCGGCTCGCTTGTCGCGGTCAATGAGATCAGCCTCAAAGTAGAAAAAGGCCAACTTTACGGTTTTCTCGGCCTCAATGGAGCCGGCAAGACGACGACCATCCGAATGCTCACGACGCTGCTTCCACCGACAAGGGGTAGCGCGAAACTATGGGGTCACGACATCGCGTCGGAGCCATTGGCCGTTCGCAAACTCATCGGTCTCGTCAGCGACGAGACGAGTGAGAGCCAATCGGATTGGACGGCCCGCGAATACCTTGCTTACTTCGCCCGTATCCGGGGTATCGAGGATGTCCGCGACACGGTCGAGCGGTGTTTGACCAGCGTGGGATTGGCGGAGCAATTCCGCGGCAAGTTGATCGGAACCTACAGCACGGGCATGAAGCGCCGCGTTGAAATCGCACGCGCCCTGCTGGGGAGTCCAAAAGTGCTTTTCCTGGACGAACCGACACGTGGCTTGGACCTGCCGGCCAAGCGCGAGACATGGAAGCTGCTGCGGGACCTTGCCTCCAGCGAGGCCGTCACGACCTTCCTCAGCAGCCACGATGCACAGGAGATTCGCACTCTGTGCACGCGGATCAGCGTCGTCGCCACAGGCAAACTCGTGTTCTCCGGCCCTGCGCAGGATCTCGGCGCCGATCTCGATACATTTGAAGACAGGTTGGTGGGGCTGCTGACCGGGGCGCGATTTGGATGACGGAGGCCAGGTTGGCAGGCGATCCGAGCGATAAATCGGGCTGATGCATGCGTCGCGCGCGATACCTGATTTGCGCGGCACTGATGGAATTATCCCGGGAAGCAAGTTGTTCCGGCCGCGTGATGTTTGTGCTCTTCGGACCTCACCCTTCGACTGCGCGCCACCCTTTCCGTTCCCGATGAGGATTTGCCTGCTGCCTTGAATAGCCCGGTCAACTTATCCGCGATCAGTGTTCCGATTCCCGCGCATGGATCAGCCCCACGCGGACGCGGAAACACCCGTTGTCGCCTGTAACGATGTCGTTGAAACCAATGCGCCCGAATCAGAACACGAATTCGACGGAGGTCAGCGGCCAGCAACCGCGGGTCCATTCGATTGGTATGCCGTTGCCGTCCTCGTTGACGGAGTTGGTGCGGAATACTGGTGTTCCGGGCGTCAGCCGCAGGATTTCCGCCTCATCGGGGGATGCAAAGCCGCCGCTGATGCGCGTCTCGATCCGCCGGTAGTTGACCCCATGCGCGTGAAAAACATCGGTGACCGACTGGCACATGTCGTATGTCTGCTCAAAATCGGGAAAGAGGTGGGCCGGAAAGACCTTGGTATTGACGTAAACCGGTTGCTGACCGGAGATTCTGATCCGGCATAGCCGGATAATGGCGGTATCAGGTGCGAGGCGCAGCCGTTCCGCCACGGCCGGTCCAGCCGGTTCCCAGACAATCAGCAGTGTCTGGGTGCCGATTTCCTGGCCGGGGGCTGCGAGATTGTCGAGAAATCGCCGGCCTTCGCGAACCGTGAACGTGGAGGGTAGGTTGCGCACGAAGATGCCTACACCCTTGCGAGCGGTGAGGTGACCCTCATGCTGCAACTGCTGCAGCGCCCGGCGAAGCGTGATGCGGGTGACCGCGAGTTTCTCTGCCAGATGGGTTTCGCCGGGAAGCTGGCTACCCGGCGAAAGAAAACCGTTCTCAATCAGACCGAAGATGTGATCGTAGATCTGCTGCCAGATTGGCGTGTCGCGGCGTGGGCGGAAGACCAGTCCGTCAAATGCCAGAAGGCCATCGCCGCCGCGCTCGTATCGTGTTGGAATTTTCGGGCCCTGGTTCATTCAGCGGCAATCGGCGTGCTGACAGGCAGTCTACGCTGGAGAAGTCCGGAGGAATAGACAATCCTTCCATGAACCATGGTGGCCACCACATGCGGATGTGCCGGATCTTGGGCATCGACGAGAATCAGATCCGCCCGGCGGCCGGCGACAAGCGATCCGCGATCCGCGAAACCGGCGACCCGGGCCGGATTTGCCGAAACCAGGTCCCAGATCGAGGGGAAATCGCTCGCACCAGGCGAAGACAGCCTGAAGGCCGCATGTAGCGGCGAAGGATAATGGTAGTCGCTGGTCAGCACCGTACAGAGCCCGGCTCTGACGGCATCGGTGGCATCGAGCGCACCATTGTGGCTGCCGCCGCGCACGACATTCGGCGCGCCGAGGATCACATCCTCACCCATTTGCCGTGCGGCCTTCGCTGTTTCGATTGTCAGTGGAAATTCCGAGGCCTTTGCGCCGAGCGCGCGGAAATGCGCACGCTCCTCGGGCGACGCTTCGTCATGGGCGAGAAGCACATTGCCGTTGGCCCGCGCAGTCGCAGCCAGCGTCTCGATCGCGATCGCCACGTTGTCCCGGCGGGACCAAACCCGATCGAGCAACGTCATATATTCCTCCCGGCTCAAGCTCGACCGCTCCGCCATTTGACCGATCTTACGCGCGCTCGCGCCCTTCAATACCGAGCCGGTCGTATGATCATTGAGAGCGATGATCGGTCGCGGGACGAGCGAGAGCCACTTGATGACCTGCGCCATCTGATCAAGCGCGAAGGTCTCCCAGCGCAGATGCAAACGCGTATCGCAGGCAAGCGTGTCGCGAATGTCGCAGAGCACGCCGATCAGTCGCTCGGCGGCCTCGAGGGAACGAAGTCCGGGCTCCCATGATACCGTGACACCATGAAAGGCCGTGGTTACGCCATTGCCGACAAGTTGGCGGTCGGTATCTTTTAGCGCCAGCGCGGTGTCGAAACGGACGCCTGTCCGTGGCATGATTTGCCGCTCGAAGCCGTCGCCGTGGATATCGACGATTCCTGGGAGCACCAATAGGCCATCGGCATCGATCACGGGTGCGTGGGCCGCTCGAACCTCTGTCAGGTTTCCCCCCGTAACGCTCAGGTCTCCTGTTGCAAGTCTCCGATCGGTAAGGACGCGGCCACCTTGGATGTGCCAGTTCATTGTATTCCTCAAAAAGTGGAGGCTGCCGGGAGGTGCGGGGCAAGTGTCACGAACAAATCTGCTGTGCAGACGGGTAAGCCGGAAACAGTTTCCTGTCTATACAGCAGAGGGAAAATGAAGATCCGCACTATCGCAACCGCACTCGCCATAGCGCTTGCCTCCGCCCTTCCCGTTTCTGCAGAACCGGTGAAGTTCGTCGCAACCGGGCACATGGGTTTCGATATGTCAGCAGGCGGTCCATCGTTCGGTTGCTCGGTGGCGCCCCCAGGGGCACCCATCCCAATCATCGCGCCCTTTGTCGGGATCCGTCATCATCCCGTTACATTCACTACAGATACTGAAGCTCTGTAGTGATCTCGACATGAGGGTCAAAATGGGTGCGTCACCGCCTTTGGCTGCTGTTCCGGCTCCCGACCGGGCGCCATTCGCCGATCGTGTGGCCGAGTCCGTTAGTCGATTGTCACCCGCCGAGCAGCGTGTGGCGCGCTGTCTGGTCGAGCAGAAAGATGCGGCTCTGCTGGGATCGGCGGCTGCAATCGCGGCATTGGCGGGAACGAGTGATGCAACCGTTGTGCGGACTGTTCGCTCTCTTGGCTTCGATGGCCTGTCCGATCTGCGGCAGACGCTGCTTGCCGACATCATTGCCACCCCGACGCCGAGCGCCCGGCTTCGCCTCACGCTCGAAGATGCGGGCGACAACAGCGCACAGGTCCTCGACCACGTGATCGGCATGCACGAGGAAGCGCTCGCGGCGATGAAGGCCCCGTCCTTTCAGGCCAGCTTCTCACGATCGATCGATATCCTCTTTGCCGGCAAAAGACGGCATGTTTTCGGGATCGGCCCGTCGGGCGCGCTCGCCGACTATGCGAGCCTGCAGTTCAACCGCATCGGCCTCGCTTCGACAGCGCTTTCGGCCTCGGGAGTGGCACTCGCAGACCGGCTGCTGGCGCTTGGCGAAGGCGATGCCGTTCTGATGATCGCCTATGCCCCCCTCTATCGGGAGATCGAGATCGTCATCGAGCGCGCCCGCCAGCTCGGCAACCCCATTGTCCTTGTTAGCGACAGTCTTGGCCCCTTCGTCGCCGAACACATGGCGGAAGTCCTGCCGGTGCCGCGTGGACGGGCAGATCATCTGGCCATGCATAGCGGCACGATGGTGCTGATCGAGGCGATGATCGTCGGCCTAGCGGCGCGCGATCGTGCCAAGGCAATCGCCAGCCTCGAGTCGCTTGGCGTTCTGCGGGGAACAATAGACAAGGCCTGGCTCAAGCGCGGCATAGGCCGAAGCAAGATTTGATAATATGACTTTTCCTTTAAAGTACTGTCATAAATATAATGTAAGGTTAATATGCCAATTATATCCAACACTACATGTATGGAGACAATGATGAAGAGTATTATTCTTACCGCACTGTCGTCGGCTTTGATGCTGGGCACCGCTATGCAGGCAAGCCAGGCCGAGACCCTCGTACTCTATACCGCGCTCGACACGGCGGACGCGGCGGCCAAAGCCTTCACTGAGAAGACCGGCATCGACGTCAATCTGGTGTCTCTGAGCACCGGCGAGCTTCTCGGCAAGGTGTCGGCAGAAGGCAACAATCCCAAATTCGACATCCTATGGGTCGAAGGCTCAGCCGTCATGAGCCGGCTCGCTCAACAGGGTATCCTGAAGCCGGAACATGGCCTCACCACTAAGGCAGATTATACCGCGCTTGGCAAAAAACTTGTTCCCGGCAGCGAGGCCTTTTTCCCGATCTCGGTGTCGACGACGGCAATCGAAGTCAATACCAAGAAGATCGGTACGGTGCCTCTACCGACATCATGGGCCGACCTCCAGAATTTCGCCGGCTCTGTCGCCGCCAAGGATCCGAACCTCTCGGGTCCTGCTTTCCAGTGGCTGTCCGGCTACTTTCAGACGGTCGGCGTCGACAAGGGACAGGGCCAGCTTGAGAAAACCCTCACCAACAAGGCGCTAAGCGGTCTTCAGAGTGGTGAAACGGTCAATCGCGCCGTCATTTCCGGCGATGCGAAGATCGCCATCCAGCAGGACAGCACGATCTACGATCTGATAGCCAAGGGCGAGCCAATCAAGGTCGTCTATCCCAGCGAAGGCGTGACCGCGCTTCCCTCGACTGCCGGTATCGCGACAGCCAGCAAACATGAGGAGGCAGCAAAGGCGTTCATTCAGTTCCTGCTGACTACCGAGGGCCAGAAGGCCATGCTGACGACCGACGGCGGCGATGGCTACTTCGCGCCATTGATCACGGGCATCAAGGGCAACGGTGCGCGTGTCGACAACACCGCGTCCTGGGCAATCCTCGATGACGATGTCGCAGCGAAGAATGAGGCGGCCTGGAAGCAATGGTTCCGCGACCAGTTCGTTCCGTGAGGCAATCGCTTCGAACTGCGGCTTAGGACAATCTATTTATGGCGCGTGCGTTTGACATCTCCGTAGAGCGCTGGGGCAGCGGCGTCGCCGCCCCGGCGCTTTGGGCGGTCGCCTTCATCCTGATCGGCCTGCCGCTTGGGCTGGTTGTGGTGCAGGCTTTCCTGCCGGGGCTGTTCGACCTTGCAGGGCCGAGCTTCGTCCCCTCGCTTGATGCCATCAACCACCTTGTCACCTCGCCCCGTCTGGCGCGGGGCATCATCGATACAGTGGTGCTCGGCGTTGTCGGCGCGGTCCTTTCAACCGTGGTCGGCACGGCACTGGCGCTCCTGCTCGCATTGACCGACATTCGCGGCAAGAGCGCTTTTTCCGCCCTGCCTTGGGTGGTGTTCGCAACGCCGAGCTATTTCAAGGGGCTTGCCTGGGTGCTCCTGATGTCGCCGGGCGGATATTTCGTTGGCCTTGGTCTCGTCAGTCCGGCAACCGGCAGTGCCTTCTTCGGCCCGGCTGGGCTGATGATGGTGATGGCTTTTTCACTGTTTCCCATACCGTACTTCATCGTCGGATCCCGCCTTGAGGGGCTCGGCGGCGAGTTCATCGACGCAGCGCGTGTCGCTTCGGCTGGACCGTGGCGGATCGTGCTGCGGGTCGTATTGCCTATGCTCGTGCCGGCCATTGCCTTGGCGCTTCTCACGACCTTCGCGGAGGTCGTCGGCGATTTCGGTATTGCGACGACAATCGCGCGGTCGATGAATTTCGGGCTGATCACCTACAATATCTACGCCGCGACCGCGAACTATCCCGTTGATTTCGCTTCCGCGGGGGCACAGGCCCTGGTTCTCGTCCTGCTCGTGGCCGGCTCGATCGTGGTCGCCGGCCTAATGGGCGGCGATCGCACGACGACTTTCGTCACCGGTCGCAATCGTTCGCTTGCCCGCTTCCACCTTGGCCCCTGGCAGGCGCCGGCGCTGGCCCTGATGGCGCTTTTTACGATAGGCTCGGCTGTACTCCCCCTGATAGCGATCGTCCTGCGCTCGCTCACCGTCTCGCTCGGCGGTGGTCTTGCCCGGTCCAATTTTTCGCTCGCTGCGGTCCGGACAGTCTTTGATGTTTCGAGCATACCCGGCCAGGGCCTTGTCTGGAGCGTGGTCTACGGTCTTGCCGCCGCCGTGCTCGCCGTCGCCTTCGGGCTGGTCTTCGCCTATCAGATATCGCTCGCCAGTCGCACGACACGCCTCGTGGCGTCGGGCCTCGCCCTGACGACGGTGGCGCTGCCGGGTATCGTGCTCGCCTTCGGCTATATCCTCGTCTATGACCGCCTTCCTGGCTTCAAGGACGTGCCGCTCTACGGATCGCGGCTGCTTCTCATCATAGGCTACGCGGCAACGGCGCTACCCTATTGCCTGATCTTGATGTGGTCGGCACTGGGGCGTCTAGGCGGGTCGCTGCATGAAGCCTCGCGCCTCGCCGGCGCTTCACCCGGCCGCCATCTGGTCAAGGTGGTGCTGCCGCTTATCGGCAGCGCCATCCTGATTGCTTTCGGCGTCACGACCATCCGCTCGATCTTCGAATTGCCGATGTCGCAATTCCTGCTTCCGCAAGCAGGTCCGCCTGTCCCCGTGGTCATCGTCGACGATTTCACCCAAGGCCGCGACGCCGTCGCGTGCGCGCTTGCCATCGCCACCCTTGGCGTCGTCGCTGCAATCGGCGCGATCACCTCCCTTGCCAGGAGACCCGATGCTTTGTCGCAAGGAGATTCATAGGCCATGACGTCCTCGATTTCGCTGCCTTCTGCCCTCCAATGCTGCAACCTGGTCAAGATGCTTGGTGACAAGACCGTGCTCGCGTCCCTGGACCTCGTGGTCGCCCGAGGCGAAGTCGTCTCGCTCGTCGGTGCGAGCGGTTCAGGCAAGACCACACTGCTGCGGGCCATCGCGGGCCTGGTAACGCCAGATAGCGGCGAGATCTACCTAATGGGCGATCCGGTCTGGTCGAAGCGCCGCCGCGTGCCGGCCGAGCACAGGCAGATCGGCTTGATCTTCCAGGATTACGCCTTGTGGCCGCATATGACGGTGGCGCAGAACTTGAGCTTCGGCCTCGAGGCCCGACACATGAAGAGCGATGAGATCAAGCGGCGCGTCGATCATGCGCTCGATGTAACGCGTCTCGGCTCCTTGCGGGGGCGAAGGCCAAGCCAACTCTCGGGTGGACAACAGCAGCGCGTCGCGATCGCCCGGTGTCTGGCCGCTCGGCCGCAGATTCTGCTTCTCGACGAGCCCCTCAGCAACCTCGACGCCGCGCTGCGCGACGATCTTCGCTCCGAGATGGTGCGGCTGATCCGTGCCGAGGGCATCACCGCCATCTATGTCACACATGACCAGGCGGAAGCCATGGCCGTCTCGGATCGCCTCGCCGTCATGGATCGCGGCACGATTGCGCAATTTGCAACGCCGCAGGAGATCTACGAGGCACCGGCCAATGCGTTCGTGGCACAGTTCCTCGGTGGTTTCTCCCTGCTCAAGGGATGGACCGAGAAAGACGCCTTCCATGCCGAAGGTGGCACGCTCAAGCTACGCCATCGCTCGCCTGGCGTGAGCGGCGATGGCGTGCTTGTCGTCCGGCCGGAGGATGGCCGGCCCGCGGCCAGCCATCCCGAAAACAGGATTTGCGGCGAAGTGATCGACAGCGCCTATCAGGGCCGCTGCTGGCGGCTGATGATCAAGGTCTCGACCGACATCATCCGCCTGGACTGGCCCACCCGCGAGAACCTGGGCACCGTGATCGAATTCTCGCTGCCGCCAGACCGTTGCACCGTGCTTTCGAACTAAGCATCTGGTGGCCATTTTTACCTTTGTGGGAAAACCTTGATGACGAACATAACCACCATCTCATCGGCAGTCACCGCGTCGTTCCTCGGCTCCTTCGTCGAGGTCGTTGAAGCCTTCACCATCATCCTCGCCGTCGGGTTGTCGCGCAGTTGGCGGCCCGCTTTCGTCGGAACAGGGCTGGCGCTTGCAGTTCTGGCGGCGCTCATCATCGTGCTCGGACCATTGCTCGGCCAGATCCCGATCGAGCTCCTGCAATATGTCGTCGGCGTTCTGTTGATCCTGTTCGGCATACGCTGGCTACGCAAGGCGATCCTGCGCGCCTCCGGATACATAGCGCTCCACGACGAGGCGAAAGCGTTCGCTGCCGAGACGGACGCCTTGCAACGGCAGGCCTCCGACCGTCGTGCCGACTTCCTGGCAGGGCTGACGGCCTTCAAGGCTGTGCTGCTCGAGGGCGTCGAAGTCGTCTTCATCGTGATCGCGGTCGGCGCTGGAAACGGCCTGCTCGGCTATGCCAGCCTTGGCGCCGCGGCCGCCTGCGTCCTGGTTATCGTGTTGGGCCTCGTTATCCACCGCCCGCTGTCAACTGTGCCCGAGAACACCCTCAAATTCGTTGTAGGGCTGATGCTGACCTCGTTCGGCATCTTCTGGACCGGCGAAGGTCTAGGCGCGGCGTGGCCGGGAGCCGATCTGGCGATTCTAGGGATCATGGTGATCCTTGCTGTGGTCGCCTTCGTCGCCATCCGCATTCTTCGCGGCACTTATGCCGCCAAACTTGAGGCCAATACGCCATGAAAGTCATCCGTACCGCAATCTCCGAATTCCTGGGCCTGTTCATCGACGACGGCAGCCTGGCGCTGTTTGTCGTCATACTGATCGCGCTGGTCACGGCCGCGGTGAAAACAAGCATTGTCTCGCCGCTCCTCGGTGGAGGGTCTCTGCTCCTGGGCTGCGTAGTGCTGTTGATCGAGAGCCTCTATAGGGCTGCTCACAAGCAGCGATAGCCGAAATCAAAGCCGTGCATCCAGTTCAGGAGGACGCTGCTTGCCTTCTCGATACTGGCGGCCAACGCCGACTTCGCGTTTAACGACGACGTTCTTGAGCACGATCGCGTGCTTGACGCCATGGTTGGGGCAGTTTCTCGGGGATGAATCGGCACTATCCGCGGTGATTGGCGATATCATTGAAGGCAGCCAGGCGAGTCTTTTGAGCCGCCGCCCGAAAGGCGGGACGTCGAGCGCTTGTGCTGCCATCCAGAAGTATCATCGCGCGGGCGAGAAATGCCCCTTCCCTATCCGCAACGCGACTTATCCAATGCGCCAGCCAAGGCACCACGGCACCTTACGAATATGTATTCGAGCGGCAATGCGCGGGAAATATCAATGGCCCATCGCTTCGGGGAAAACGGAGTCATCTCAATGAACAGGATCGCTGAAACCTTCTGGGTTGCGTCCGCGCTGTGGCAATGCAGAGGGTTCGCCGGCGACGCAATTGTGGCGATGTCGTTTCTCCCTCCACTCGAAATGGCTCGGCTGCTCGGTCCCGTGTTCCTCCGACCATCGAAACGACCTACACGGTCGTTGATCGGTCGTAATGGCGTGAGCGCGCCTGCCGCTGCAACGATCGCTATCGTCGCACACTTCAGCAGGTCGCGTTTCGGACGCCGCATATCGAACTGGCATCCCTGTGTATCGACCGCAATAAAAAGCAACGATGAATGTTAGATGAAAAAGCCCGGGAATGGCCGGCAATAGCATTGGTTCCGAGGATCGACGGATGCAGCAGGGACGATGACCTCGTCTTTCAAGGCGCGTTTAGCCGGCAAACCCATCTGGCACCGCCGCAAGCGGCGGTCGTCGAGACACTCGATGGCAAAGGCACCCTGGGCCTGCACAACTTTATCGCGCAGCAGTTTTCCATGCCGCAGGGCATGTGCGGGCGTTTGACCGGGGCAGTCATGGGCCTGATAAACCACCTACCCAACAGGCGCGCCATCGAACTCTTGGACATCGCCGAACAGGATGACGTGCTCGAAATAGGATTTGGGCCGGGCTGGGCGCTCAAGAAAATGGCCAAACTTGCGCGGAGCGGCACGGTTACCGGGGTGGATCGGTCGCCAACGATGGTTCGTCAGGCCCACGCTCGAAATCGAGCAGCAATTCACCATAGAAAGCTGAAACTGATCCAGGGCACCTGCGAGCAGCTTCCACTGGAAACCGCCTCGGTTGACAAGGTTCTAGCTGTCAACGTGATCTACTTCTGTTCGCCGATTGGGACCGCCCTCGCGGAAGCCCACAGGGTTCTACGCCCCGGCGGAACAATGTCGATCTATGCGACGGATTGCTCTTCTATGAGGGGGTTGCAATTCATTGGTCCTGAAACCCGGCAAACATTTGATCGGAAAGGACTGGAGGATTTCTTGAGTAGGAGCGCATTTGCGACGGATCAGATCGATATTCAACCAGTTTGGTTGCCATTCGGCTTTCGAGGCCTTGTGGCTCGACTGTGCAAGCGGTGAATGCGGATATGCGCGCCACACCTAAAAGCGCGTCGCGATTAACCGGCCTCATATCCTGCATCTTTGAAGAAGTTTCTGCATTCGGCTGGCTCAAACAGGCAGGTATCGCCGAGAGCCTGGCAGAGTGTGTCGAAGGTTCTGGCGGCCTTCTTTCGCAGCCGCGTCTTGAGTTTTGAGTAGGCCATCTCGATGGGGTTGAGATCGGGCGAGTATGGCGGCAGGAACAGGAGCCAAGCGCCCCTTTGGCGAACCAGTTGTGCGGCGCGCTCGGTCTTGTGAAGCCGACATTGTCGAGAATGACGACATCGTCGGGCGACAGTTCGGGAGCGAGCTGAGTTTCGACGTAGTGTTCGAAGATGGCGCCATTCATCGGCGCGTTGACGATCCACGGCGCGCCGGCGCTCCGGCACAGAATAAAAAACTTCGCCGTCCTTGACATGATTGCGAGTGGAAACCCGTCATCTCTCTGTAACAAACGCTTCTCATAGTAATCCCGTAGAGATTGCTACTTGCGTATGGCACGGAGAGTGCGTTGAGCGGAACGACAGGACCAGTCGAACGGGTAACGTTCGACGAGCACGTACAGTCGACACTGGGGACGCTGACCCCGGCCGAGCAACGCATGGCCCTGTTCTTTGTCGAGCAAAAGCACGCCGTCTTGCTGGGGTCCGCAGCTCAGATCGGGGAGATGGCCAGCGCCAGCGACGCGACGGTCGTGCGAACGGCCCGCTCGCTCGGTTTCGACAGCCTGTCGAAGTTGCGCAAGGAACTCCTCGCCGAATTGACGGGAACGCCCTCTCCCGCAAAGCGCCTCGAACACACGCTAGACGCGACAGGTGCCAACGGCGAGGGCGCGCTCAGTCACGTCATCGGCATCCACGAGAGCGTGCTGGACGTCCTCAAGCGCCCCGACATGTCACAGCGTTTCAGCAATGCCGTTGAAATCCTCTCGAAGGCTAGGCGGCGGCACATCTTCGGTATTGGACCATCCGGCGCCATGGCGGACTACGCCGCGCTCCAGTTCAATCGCATCGGGCTGAGCGCCAGCGCGATGTCGGTCGCCGGGGTTGGTCTCGCCGATCGGTTGCTGTGGATCGAGCCGGGCGACGCCATCCTTATGATAGCCCAAGCACCACTTTACCGTGAGGTAACGGTGGTCCTGGCGGAAGCGCAGCGTCAAGGCGTGCCTGTGGTCCTCATCAGCGACAATCTGGGCGCGCGCGTCGCCGACCAGATCGCCGAATTGCTCCCGGTGCCGCGCGGCAAAGCCGATCACCTCGCCATGCACGGCGGCACGATGGTGCTGATCGAGGCGATGATCATTGGACTCGCTAGTCGGCACCGCGAGGCGGCGCTCGACAATCTCGATCGATTCAGCGCCCTGCGCGGCGCACTTGACAAATCATGGACAAAGCGAGGAACACGTAAAAGTAAATCTCGCAGTAAACCAAATACTGACATAGAAAATTCATGAAGAGATAATAGTCTGTATTTTACATCACAGTTACCGCCTCAAAGATATGGGAAGTTAAACCATGATATCTTGCGCAAGTATCGGAATTACATTGGGTATATCTACAATGCTACTGACCTCATCGGTCATGGCCGCTGATCTGATCATGTATGATGCACTCGATTTCGCAGCCACGGCGGCGAAGGCCTTCACCGCTAAAACGGGCGTCACCGTTGATGTCGTGGAGCCCGGCGGCACCGGTGAGACGCTGGGGAAAATCGCAGCTGAAGGCGACAATCCGCAGTTCGACATCGTGTGGGTGGACGGTTCCGCCGTCATGGAACGCATGATGGAGAACCACGTGCTGCAGCCGGTCCCGGCCGCGTTCTATGACTCGATCAAGTTCAACGATCTTGGCAAGTCGCTCATTCCGGCCAGTCATGCCTTTGTGCCTACGGGCGCCAGCACGACGGCAATCGAAGTCAACACCAAGAAGGTCCCGGCCGACCAGCTACCGAAGTCGTGGGCCGATCTCGAAAAGTTCGCTGGCAGTGTTGCCTCGAAGGACCCAAACATGTCGGGGCCCATGTATCAGTGGCTCGCCGGCGTGTTCCAGACCGAGGGCGTCGATGCCGGCAAGGCTATGCTGGCCAAGATCCTCACCAACAAGGCTCTAGCTGGCTTTCCGAGCGGCGGCCCGGTCGACAAGTCGGTTCTCACCGGCGACGCCAAGGTTGGCATCAATCAGGACAGCTCGATTTTCGCGAAGATAGCGAGCGGCGAACCGGTCGTCGCCATCTACCCGACCGAGGGCTCTGTCGCGCTGCCTGCCAGCATCGGCATCAGTGCCAAGACCCAGCACATGGACGCGATCAAAAAGTTCGTCGCCTTCATGACCAGCCCAGAAGGCCAGGCTGCCATGATGAATGGCGACGACACCGACTTCTTCTTTATCCCGATCATCCAGGGCGTCAGCGCCAAGCCGGGCAGGAAGATCGACATTCCGTTCGTCGTGCTCGACGACAAGCTCGCCTCGGCTCACGAGACCGAGTGGAAGACCTGGTACAAGGACACCTTCGTCCAATGACCTTGTCAGCTTGAGCATGGCACACGAACAGCAATTGGGGGCCACGGGAATTGTCCGTGGCTCCAGCGACAAGCAGATGGTTGCCTTCGTAAGGAGCGCGATTGGGCGCGTCAGCGTCCTGCCGCTTATCATCTACGCCGTTTTCGCGATGTTACTCGGACTGCCGTTGCTGTTGGTGCTGGTGCAGGCCGTGATGCCGGGCCTGTTCGACGTCAACGCACCGGACATGGCGCTGAGCCTTGGTCCGCTGGAAAAGGCGTTTGGATCATCGCGGGTCGGCAATGCTGTCGTCAATTCGCTGGAACTGGCGGCAACGACCGCGTTCACCGCCACGCTGCTGGGTGGCGCCTTTGCCTTGCTGGCGCGGCGCTGCAACATTCCGGCGCGGCGGTTCATTTCGGCAGTCCCATGGCTGGTCTTTCTCACCCCCTCCTATCTAAAGGCGCTGGCCTGGGTGCTGCTGATCTCGCCCGGCGGCTATCTGGCGCAATGGGGCATTCTGTCGACCCAGTTCATCCATACGTTCTTCGCCTTGCCGGGTCTCGTTTTCGTACAGACTCTCAACCTTTTTCCGCTTGCTACGTTCGTCATCGGAGCGGCACTCGCCGGACTGGGTGGCGAATACGAGGACGCCGCGCGCATGGCGGGCGTGCGGCCGTTGCGGATATGGCTTCATATCAACGGGCCGCTCTTGATGCCGGCCATCGCCCTCAGCCTGATTACAATCTTTGCCGAGGTGCTGTCGGATTTCGGCATGGCCTCGACGATCGCGCGGGTCTCGAACTTCGGCGTCCTCACCTATGGCATCTACGCCGCCGCCAGCGACTATCCTGTTGATTTCCCGATGGCCGGCGTGCAGGCCCTGATCTTGCTGCTGCTCGTCGTTGGCGTCGCGATGGTCGACCGATTGCTGCGGCGCCGTGCCGACCCGCGACTGATCTCTGGCCGCTCAAAAAATGGGCGCACCTATGATCTCGGCCTCTGGCGTTGGCCAGCTGCGATCGCCGCATTGGTGATTTCCTCCCTCGCCCTGTTCCTCCCGGTCGCGGCGATCGCTGCGCGCGCCTTTTCCCGCACCCTCGGTGCAGGATTGACGTTTGGAAATTTTACAGCCGCGAACGTGCTGACCGCGCTTTCCTTCGGCACCGATACCGACGGCGCGCTTCTTCGCAGCCTCGCCTATGCGGGTATTGCCGCGGTGATCACTTGCGGGGGTGCGCTGATACTCGCGGCCGAACTCGACCGGTCGAGAGGCATCTTGAGACCGCTGGTGCTCGGCCTTTCGTTGGGAGCCGTTGCCATCCCCGGCATTGTGCTGGGCTTCGGTTATATCCTGATGTGGAACCGGCTGCCTGGCTTGCGGAATTGGCCGTTTCCACACTATGGCGACGCTTCGCTGATGGTGACCGGTTATATCGCCGCCGCCCTGCCCTACTGCCTGGTCATCATAATGGGAGCAATCGGCCAGTTGTCGCCAAGCCTCGGGGAAGCCGCCAAACTCCATGGTGTCGGCGCCACGCGACGGCTGTTGCGGATCACACTGCCGCTGGTGCTGCTGAGCGTGGTGACGGCATTCCTGTTCACTTTCATCCGCACGATGTTCGAACTTCCGATCTCACAAATGCTGGTTCCAGTGAACGGCCCACCGGTACCGCCAATGGTGACCCATCTCTTCAGTCACGACCAGGACGGCCTTGGCTCGGCGCTGTCGCTCTTGAGCATGCTTGTGGCTGGGGGTGGCGCCGGGATCATCTGGCTGTTTGCCAAGAGGTTTGTGACGCGGCGTGGCGTTGCATCAGCCGTCATGCCAACACCTGCCTCTTCCGGGATAAGCTCATCGTGACCGCCTCCCTTAGGTGCTCGGGCATTTCGAAGTCACTTGGCGGTCGTCCTGTGCTCGATAATCTGAGCCTGAGCGTCAACGCGGGCGAAGTCGTCTCGCTCCTTGGGGCGAGTGGCTCGGGGAAGACCACCCTGCTGCGCGTCATTTCAGGTCTTACCGATCCCGATCAGGGGCAAATCACACTCGATGGACGTACCGTCTGGAGTCCGAACGCTGCGGTTCCTTCCGAGCGGCGCGGCATTGGCATGGTGTTCCAAGACTATGCCCTTTGGCCGCACATGTCAGTCGAAAAGAACCTCGGCTTCGGCCTTGAGTCGCAGCGATTGTCGCAAAGGGACGTCGCGGAGCGGCTCAATCACGCACTCGAGGTCACACGCCTTGCGGCCTATCGCGGCCGTTATCCAGTCGAGTTGTCCGGAGGGCAGCAGCAGCGGGTGGCAATTGCCCGGTGTCTCGCCGCCCGTCCAGCGCTGATGCTTTTCGACGAGCCGCTCAGCAATCTCGATGCGGCCTTGCGCGAAGACATGCGCGTCGAGATGATGGACTTGGTCAGGTCCGAGGGGATCACGGTTGTCTATGTCACCCATGACCAGGCAGAGGCTATGGCGGTCTCGGATCGCATAGCCGTAATGCGTGCCGGCGTCATCGCCCAGTTCGACACGCCGCAGGCGATCTATGAGAAGCCCGCGAACGCATTTGTAGCAGGCTTCATTGGCGGTTTCTCGCTCGTGCGGGGTACCGTCCACCAAGGAATGTTCAAGCTTGCCGACGTTGAAACGGAGCCGCTTCAGGCGACCGGCGCTCGACCCGGGGTCGGAGACTTGGTTATCCGGCCCGAGGACGCCCGACCCGCCACGTCTCATCCCGCCACCCGGTTGCAGGGAACCGTTGTTTCACAAGCATTTCAGGGCAGATGCTGGCGTCTTGTCATTGAACTCGGCAAACAGCGTGTCCGGCTTGATTGGCCCGATGCTGTGCCGACGGGGACGACCCTGGGATTTTCAATTCCGGCCGACCGCTGCGTCATTCTAACTGAATAGTTCCCTCGGACTTTCGACCATAGGGGCGTGTCATGGATACTGGCAACCGCCTGGTTGGCAGCGCACACGCATTACAAATGAAATCCGTGCTTGTCGATTTCGTCCAGGCAATCGTTCACGTCTACCGCTTGAGCTTCTTCCTGGTCATCATCCGAGGCGTGCGGGTCAATCGCGGGCGCGCGGCATCTCCCGACCCTGCCTGGACATCCGATCAGGCTTGATGCCTGCCAACTGCCCTCCGTCGACCGGCAGCGTAGCGCCGGTGATGAAGCTGCTTTCGTCCGACCCCGGCCACAGGACTGCTTTGGCGACTTCGTCGGCTGTTCCAAGACGCCGCATCGGTGTCGCGCTCGCCGCTTGTCGTTGGGTTTGTTCGCCAGCTGCCTCCAGATGGTGCGTAAGGATAGGACCTGGCGCAAGAACATTCACGCGAACTCCACGATCCGCATAGTCCAGCGCAGCGACCTTGGTCAGCGCTATTATACCTGCTTTACCAGTCACATAGCCCGCGAGATTTGCAACGCCTTGGACGCCAGCCAATGAAGCCATGTTGACGATGGAGCCGCCGCCCGTGGCAAGCATGGCCGGAACTTGGAACTTCATGCCGAGGAAGGTTCCCCTGACATTGGTTCGGATAGCACGGTCGAAATCATCGACGCTTATGTCGGCGAGAGGTTGCGGCGCTCCCCCATCAGATGCGTTATTAAAGCAATATCAAGCCGCCCAAATGCACCCAACGTCGCATCGACCAAGCACTCTACAGAGCGCTCGTCGCCCACATCCAAGGACATAAAATGCGCTTCATGGCCCTCGGCTTGGATTACCCCAACAACGGCCTCCAGCGCCTTTTCGTCACGGGCAGCAAGCATCACCTTCGCGCCGGCCCGAGCCAGGACCCTCGCTGTTCGTGCACCGATACCGCGACTGGCGCCAATCAAAAGTGCGACTTTCTCGCTTAATAAGCCTGGGGCCTGCTCGATAGACTGATCGTCCATCGTCTTGTTCCTTCATTTCTCTAAATGGGCCATCCCGGCAGCACAACTCTCCGGTGATGGCGGCTGCGACGCCGAGCAACGCAAACCATTAGGGTAGCGATTGGGACAGCCCGCCTGCTCGGCGCTCGACGATCACACCGGAAATGAACCGGCGCAAACAGCGAGCCAACTGCCAACCTTCCGACGTTGAAGAGCAGCGCATAACCCATCCCGACCATCATTAGCGGCTTGCACGGATCGCTGCGTGACAGACGATGCAGCTTCTGACATTGATTCATTCAAGGCGTAATAATTACTTAATGTAACTATTACGCAATATAATTATTTTATGCAAGGTAAATGAATATGGAAAAAGCTCCCGCGGACCGAGAGAGAGACGGTCCCGCATTTTTGTTGGCTCAGTTGGGAGCGCATGCCGCCTCGAAATTTGCCGCGAGGATGCGCGCTATCGATCTCACGCCCCCGTTGGTAGGCGTCCTGCGATTTTTGGCTCGCAATCCTGGATCGATTCAAAAGGAGCTCGCCGACGCCATCGGCATGCCAGCTAGCAGGCTTGTCGCTATGGCGGATCAGCTAGAAAGTCGTGGGCTCGTCTGCCGGGTACGCGACGAAGAAGATCGCCGGTCGCATCGGATTACTCTAACCGCCGGCGGTGAGGCAGAACTTGCGATCATCGCTAGAGAGGCGCGAGAACATAAAAACGAACTGCTCGCAGCCCTGTCAACGGAAGAGCAAGATCAGCTTGCCGGACTTCTCCAACGGGTTGCCATCCAGCAGGGTCTTAGGCTCGGCGTCCATCCCGGCCTGTCCCGCCCATCGTATGTTGAGCAAACGGAGCCTTTGTAAGTGCCGTAGCGATCTCGAGAGATCATCAATGGGCCACCGCATTGGCGATCTAGCCTGTGGTCGGAAGCAACGAATCCGCGCGGTTTCCATTCGCAAATAACCGGTGCAAACCCCGGGCAGCGACGACTCCCGGTGATGATGATGGAAACGTCTTGAGGGCGGGCGGCCGATGCCGGGTGGTTGGCGGCCGAGCGAGAGGGCACCATGATCGAGAAGCTGAGCGCTTTCCACCGCGATCGCTGCGGTCCTCGACTACCCGATGGCCGGATCGGTGGCCCACCTCGCCGCCGAGCGGGGACTGCCAGCGCTTTTGCCACGACGGAAGGCCGCAGAGCTTTTTTGAGATCTGGCTTTTGGCCGATCCTTTACGCTATCAAACGTGATCGCCGACTGGCGCAGCAGGCGGCCCATCCGACAGAGGAAACGGCAGCACATGGTAAAACCAACACCCGAGGTGGTTTTCATCGGAGCCGGCGGCACTATCGCCTCGATCGGCAAGGATCCGTTCGATGTCTTGGACTACGGAAACAACGACAAGAGATTTCACGCGGAAGAAATCATTGCGTCGTTGCCACCTTTGAGCGGCTTGACCCGGGTAACGCCGGTTCGTTTCCCGAATATCGAGAACACTGCAGTTATCGCCGAGGAAGGCAGTTTCCTCGGCGCCTCTCGACGCATGGGAATCCATATGACTTTGACCGGGCGATCATCAGGGATGGCGGAAAGTTTGAGCTTGGTCATGACGGATCCTTCCGCGTGCCATACGGCGCGAGCACAAGGTCGTGGTTGACGATGATGCGAACCGGGAAGCCGGGCCGAATGGTGAGCGTCGGCTGGACGTTCAGCTGGTTGCGAACGATCTGCTGACCGATATTCGAGACTGAATTCTGCGCGCTCTCTCGAATGGCCTTGGCGACATCACTCTCGTTGTTGCTGGAACCGAGGCTGGAGCCGACGCCCAATAACGTCGACAGCGCTGCGGCCCGAAACATCTGGCCCCAATGGTGATCGACCTCATCCTCCAGTCCGGCAAAGCCTGCCGCATCGGCGCCCGGCTGACGCTCCAGCACAATGGATATGCCATCGGGCATGATGAGCCGGCTCCAAACCAGCAGCACGCGCGACTGGCCGAACGCGACCTGGCTGTCGTACTGCCCAATCAGCCTCGCTCCTTGCGGGATCAGCAGGTATGACCCTGTCGGACTATCATAGACGTTCTCGGTGACCTGGGCGGTGATCTGGCCGGGAAGATCGGACCGGATCCCGGTGACAAGCGCCGCTGGAATGACCGTTCCGGCCTGCACGATGTAGGCCGAGACCTTCTCGATGAGATGGTCAGGACTTACGGTGCGTCGATCCGGTATCGCGTTGACGAAAGCGAGCTTGCGATCCTGCATGTTTTGAGCCGTGCCAGGATCGAGCGGCGGCTGTTCGGTCGGTGGCGTCAAGCCGGACATGGCGTTCGCCACGATGTTTCCTGCACCAGTATCCTGCCGCGCGGTATTCGCTCGCGCGTTGGTGTCGGTAAAGAGCTTCGCGACACGCGCGGCCTCAATCTCGGCCAGGCGACGCTGCTCGTCCGGATCGGCGCGCGGCGTACTGATGTTGGGCACCTCGATCGACTGGCCGCGCTCCTGTGCACGCAGGATTGGCCGGCCGAGATCGCCGGGCAAAGGGGGCCCGAGCTTTGGAATGCCGGCATAATCCTTCGGCAGGGTTTGTAACCCGTCGGCGGTCGATCGATTTTCAGTGGTGAAGAGTTCGGATGGCTCATCGTTGCCGCGCCGCCTGGTGTCGAGCGCCCAGATCAGTGTGCCAAGGATCGCAGCACTGACCACTCCACCAAGACCGATCAGCACCTTGCGCGAAAGGCGCGTGACCCTGGCGGGCGCGGGCCTCAGACGTAGTTCGGCCCTGATGTCAGGGTTCGGGAGATTTGCAACGTCGCTCATCGGAACAGCCTCGCGCTGCGCTGCGGTCTACCGTCAGTGCGCACGATTCTGACACGCTTCCCGCTCGTCTTGTCGCCGAGCCTCAGTTCAGCCGCGGCGAAGAGGCGGTCGACGACATAGTAGTTTTGCCGAGCGCGGTAGTTGACCAGTTCCGAGCCGCCCGATGGGCCGATGACGAAGAGCGGCGGCATCTCACCCTGACCGATACCGGATGGAAATTCTATGTAGACTTTTGAGCCGTCATCGAACACGCGTAGCGGCTTCCACGGTGCCGCGTCGCCCTCGATGCGGTAACGAAAGTTGAGTTTCTGGATGTCGATGCCGGAAGCGACCGGCTGGGCTTCGGAAGCCTGCGCGTTCTGGCGCCGCAGCGCTATCAACTGATCCAGCGGATACTGCCACGATACAGAGGCCATGTAGGTGCTTTCGGTCGATCGCAGCTCGAGATGATAGGTGCGGCGATCGCTGTTGATGACAAGGTTGGTCTGAAGATCTGGCCGCGTCGGCTTGACGAGAATGTGGACCTGGAGACGGTCCCCTGCCCCGCTCTGCGTATCACCGATAATCCAGCGCACGGTATCGCCGGCGGCGACGGGACCAGAGCCGACGAGCTGCTCGCTAGGCTGCAGGGCGATGTCGGTGACCTGGCCCGGCGCGGTATAGATCTGGTAGAGCGCGCCTTCGCTCCACGGATAGAGTTGGATCGCGTTGATAAATCCGTCGCGGACGGGCTGCATTCGTGCGGCCTCGTTTGCCTGGCTGATACGCTGCTTGGGGTCGGCCGGCTCCGCCTGAGCCTTGCTGGTCACAATAGGCTTCAACTGGCCGGGAAGCGGAAGCGGTTTCGGCAGTTCCACGACCTTCACGGGACCGGTCGGATCGGCCTTTAGCATGGCCGGCTTGGCATCATCGTATTGGATCTCGGGTGGGATGTATTTTTTCGAGGCACAGCCGGCGAGCGCCGTTGCCGACAGCAGCGCCAGGGCAAGTAGCCGCACGGTTGTGATGCTGTGGACGGACTGTCCTGTCGTTTTACGTGTTGGTGCCGCACCCATCATGAAAGCTCCTTCGACCAGTTGATCGCATTGACGTAGACGCCGAGCGGATTGGCCTTCAGCCGATCTGCATCGCGGGGTTGTTGAGTGACGATGGTAAGGATGGCGGTCCAACGCTCGGTGCTGGCCAGGCTGCCGTTCTCGTAGCGACGCTCGATCCAAGCGACACGGAACGAGTCCGGCGAAGCCCGGATGACGCTGGAAACCTCGACCGCGATCTGGATTTTGCCGACCTTGGCAAAAGGGTCGTTCAGACGCGCGTAGTCGTTCAGGGAAATGGCGCCGCGGTCAGTCGTGTAGTCGTAGGCGCGCAACCAGTTCTGGCGGACAATGATCGGGTCATCCGGGATGCTTCTGACCTGCTCGATGAAGCGGGCGAGATGCCAAGCAATCTGCGGATCGGTCGGCCGATAGTCGGCGACGGCTGGGGTAACCGCCTGCGCCTCGCCCAGCTTGTCGACCTGCACGACCCATGGAACAACCGTGCCCCGCGTCGATTGCCAGACCAGGGCAGAAGCGAAGCCACCGGCAAGGACCAACGACCCGAATGCCATCAGCCGCCAGTTTTTCGCCTGCACACGAGCCGAGCCGATGCGGTCATCCCAGACCTGAGCGGCGCGCTGATATGGCGTCTCCGGTTGAGGCGTCTTTCCGTAACGAACGGAAGGTCGTCTGAAGAGGGTCATCGGCGGTCGTCCTGATTGAGGGAAACATTCATCGAGCCGCCGCCGTGGTCGCCGGAGCGGACTGAATGCGCGGCCATACTCGCGCCATGGCTCATGGTCTGGCCGCGCTTCATGCGGTTGGCCCATGCTGGCGGCGATCCGGGGCCGGATTGTGTGTTTGGAGCGGTAGCTGGGAAAGCAGTCCCCCCCGGCGGCTCGCCGCCGGTCGCGTTCCATGCCGCCGAGCGGCCGGCTTGATGACTGGAAGACAGCGCTGAAGCCGCGCGCGACATTGCCTGCTTTATCGGTTGGACGGCAGCGCCGGCGCCCGCCCTGGCGACGCCTGCCATGCCGGCGGCAATCGAGCCTGCACCGCTCTGTCCGGATGTGGCAGCGGCGAGGCCGTAAGCCGTCGAGGTGCTGCCGGCAAGATGCGCGCCACCGCGCGCAGCGGCTGCCGACATGCGCCCTCCGGCATTGAGCGCACTTGCGCCGCCGCTCAATCCGGCACGGGCGCCCATGGCGCCGGCGGCACCTAGACCGATGGCCGCGAGGCTCGTTCCGACAGCAGCACCCGCCCCGAGCTGCGGAGCGCCGGAAACAAGGCCAGTAGCGATGCCGGGACCGAAGATCGACAGCCCCATCAGCGACAGGGCGCCCAGCACAAGCGACAACGCATCCGTAATCGTGGGCTGTTGCCCGCCAAAACCTTGGGTGAACTCGCCAAAGAGGCCCGAGCCTATGCCGACAATGACAGCGAGCACGAGGATCTTCACGCCCGAAGCAACAATGTTGCCGAGCACTTTTTCGGCAAGGAAAGCGGTCCGGTTGAACAGCGCAAACGGGATCAGCACGAAGCCGGCAAGCGTCGTCAGCTTGAACTCGATCAGCGTGACGAAAATCTGGACAGCGAGGATAAAGAAGGCAATCAGCACGATCGCCCACGCGATCATCAGCACCGCGATCTGCACAAAATTCTCGAAGAACGAGACGTAGCCCATCAACTGGCTGGCGGCCTCAAGGATCGGATTGCCGGCGTCGATGCCGACCTGTGCGACACGTCCCGGCTGCAGGAGTGCGGAGCCCGACAATCCCGATCCTCCCGCCTTCAGGCCGAGCCCGGAAAAACTCTCGAAGATGATGCCGGCGAGACGATTGAAGTTGCCGATGATGAAGGCGAAGAAGCCAATGTAAAGCGTCTTCTTCACCAGCCGGTGGAGCATGTCCTCGTCCGCACCCCAGGCCCAGAACAGGCCGGCGAGCGTAATATCAACGACGATCAGCGTCGACGTGAGAAAGGCCACCTCGCCGCCAAGCAGACCAAAGCCTGAGTCGATGTAGCGGGTAAAAGTCTCGAGGAAACGATCGATGACGCCGGTGTCGTTCATGGCGCCACCGTGTTCGGGCGGAGTTGGTCTTCCGCACCCGGCGGCGCAGACGGTTGAACAGGCAGAAGCCGGCTCTGGTCCTTGTCGACCAAGGGAATCGCATATGGTGAAACATGCTGTGTCGGCTGAAGAAAACGCCGGCGGTTTTCCGCCCAGATCTTCCTACAGGCCTTGTCAGCAATCGCGGCCATGCCGATGTCCCGGCATCGTGCAAGCTCGACCCTTGCCGGCTCGCCGCCCGGATGTGCGGAACGCGGGGAGGACGCTTCCTGCGAGCCGTCGCCGCGCAACGCCATGAAGGCGGCGGTCATGGCGGCGCCAAGGGCAAGAACGGCTGTCATCCGGGCGGCGATCTTGAGATTCATGACCAGCCTCAGTCGTGGAACATGCGGACTGTCGACGGGCTGTAGCTGCTACCCGCCATGAAGCGGCTGAACTGTTCTCGCGCCTGCTCTTGCGCAGCGGCCTTCCTCGCCTGCTCGAGCGCGCTGGCGCGCCCCTGCGCTGCCATCATCGCTGTCAGATCCGCCACCTGCCTTGCCTGCACGGCGAGAAGCTGGTTGCCGGCCTGCGTCGCCTGCAGCACGCCGACGGCCGACTGGCTGGCGCCGACCAGCGCGCTGGTCTGCTGTTGTGTCCCCTCGATGTTGTCGACGGCGACGGCTCCGCTCTTCAACGAATGTTCGAAGGCCGACACCGAGGTCTTCCAGCGCTCGCGCGCGCCATCGACAAGCTGCTGGCTGGACAGGTTCGAACCGAAGTTTTCGTAGGTCGAGGTGAACTGCCTGTCGATATCCTGGACGCTGTAGGCGAGCTTGTCGGCCTCGCCGAGCATGGTCTTCATCTCGGAAAAGTTGCCTTCGATCTGGCCAAGCAGCGATGTCGGCAGCGAGGTGAGGTTCTTCGCCTGGTTGATTAGCATCTGCGCTTCGTTCTGAAGCGAGGTGATCTGGTTCTGGATCTGCTCCAGCGAGCGTGCTGCCGTGAGCAGATTCTGACTGTAGTTGCTTGGATCAAAGACGATGAACGCCGAAGCCGGTGCGCAGGACAGCGCGATTGTCACGGCGACAACGCTGGCGGCAGCCATGTCACGGGCGCGAAGCTTGCTGGGAACAGAATTCATTACGAAATCTCCTTTGTGGACCGGTCGATGACGTTGGTGAGATTGGGAACAAGGTCGGCCGCCCAGGAGAGGCCGCGATCGGTTAGCCAGGCCTCGAGGAAATGCTCTCGACCGCCCTCCCGGATGATCCGGTCGATCGCCGCCTGATCGGATTTGGACGATGCCGCGCAGAGTGCGAGCGCGATTGGATCAAGGCCGAGTTCAAACAACCGGTTGCCGCGGCGCGACTGGCAGTAATAGTCGCGCTTCGGTGTCGCCCGGGCGACGATCTCGATCTGGCGATCGTTGAGGCCGAAGCGCCGGTAGATCTGGGTGATCTGCGGCTCGATGGCCCGCTCGTTCGGCAGGAACAGCCTTGTCGGGCAGCTCTCGACGATGGCCGGCGCGATCCTGCTGCCGTCGATATCGGAGAGCGATTGCGTGGCAAAAATGACGGAAGCGTTCTTCTTGCGAAGAGTTTTTAGCCATTCGCGGAGTTGATCGGCAAAGCCACCATCGTCGAGCGCCAGCCAGCCTTCATCAATGATCAGCAGCGTCGGCCGCCCATCCATACGCTGCTCGACGCGGTGAAAGAGATAAGCGAGCACCGCGGGCGCTGCACCCGTACCGATAAGGCCTTCAGTCTCAAAGGCCTGGACGGATGCTTCACCCAAGCGTTCGTGCTCGGCGTCGAGCAGCCGCCCGTAGGGACCGCCGATACAGTAGGGTCGAAGCGCCTGCTTGAGCGGTGAAGATTGCAGCAGAACCGTCAGGCCGGTCAGCGTCCGTTCCTGAACCGGAGCAGAGGCCAGAGACGTCAGTGCCGACCAGAGATATTCCTTTACGTCCGGCGTGACAGGGACGCCTTCCCGCAGAAGAATGTCGACCAGCCAGTCGGCAGCCCATGCGCGCTCGGGAATATGATGGATGCTGCGAAGCGGCTGTAGCGAAACGACAGCAACGTCGTCCGACAGATTTGCAAGGGTGAGCAGGGCTAGTGGGTCATCTTGCCCCTGCCGCTCTCGGCATTGCTTCCCAGATTGTGCCAGTCGCCCGCCATGGCAAGCATGGCCGCGCGGATTGAACCACCGAAGTCGAATGCAAAAATCTGGTTGTTCTCGTAGCGCCGGAACTGCAGCGCCATCATCGCCAACAGCACCGACTTGCCGGCGCCGGTCGGGCCGACGACGAGAGTATGACCAACATCTCCGACATGCAGGCTGAACCGGAACGGTGTCGCGCCTTCGGTCCTGGCGAAGAACAGTGGCGGTGCGCCAAAATGTTCGTCCTCAACCGGTCCAGCCCAGACCGCCGATAGCGGGATCATGTGGGAGAGGTTCAAAGTGGACAGCGGCGGCTGGCGGACATTCGCGTAGACGTGACCGGGAATGCTGCCAAGCCATGCCTCGATGGCGTTGACGCTCTCGACGATGCAAGTGAAGTCGCGCCCCTGGATGACCTTTTCGACCAGACGCAGTTTTTCGTCCGCGATCGAGGCATCGGCGTCCCATACCGTCACCGTCGCGGTGACATAGGCCTGCCCGATCTGGTCGGAGCCGAGGTCCTGCAGGGCCGCGTCTGCGTCTGCCGCCTTGTTGGCAGCGTCCGTGTCGAGGAGGACTGACACCTCATTGGTCATCACCTCCTTGAGGATGGCGGCGACCGATTTGCGCTTGGCGAACCACTGGCGGCGGATCTTCGTCACCAGCCTGGTCGCGTCCGTCTTGTCGAGCATGATCGCCCGTGTCGACCAGCGGTAGGAGAAGGCCAGCTGATTGAGATCGTCGAGGATCCCCGGAAAGGTCGCGGTAGGAAATCCTATGATGATGAGCGTGCGAAGATGGGCGTCGCCGAGCCTAGGCTCCAATCCGCCGGCGAGTGGCTGATCAACCAGCAGCGAATCGAGATGCATCGGCGTTTCCGGCACGCGGACGCGATGACGCCTGGTGGAAACGCAGGAGTGCAGGTAGGTCAGTGTCTCGCGGTCATCGAGCCAAGTGGCTTCCGGGACAAACCCCTCGACCAGGTTCAGCACGCGGTCGGTGCGGTCGACAAAACCCTTCAGGAGTTCCCACGGATCGACACCGCTTTTCTCCCGACCTTCGTAAAGCCAGCTCTCTATCCGCGAGGCTTCTTCGACTGGCGGCAGCCAGACGAAGGTAAGGAAATGGCCGCTTTCGAACAGTACGCCCGAGGCTTCGAATTGCTCGCGCCGCTCGACGTCGAAAAGCGCTGACGCGGAATCCGGAAACCGGCTATTGGGATAGTCGGTGGCGGGATTGCGCTGCGCCTCGACGAAGATCGCCCAGCCGGAGCCGAGACGGCGCAGCGCGCCATTCAGCCGCGCGGTCGTGCCGACTAACTCCGCAGGTGTGGCGGAATCCAGATCGGGACCGCGAAAGCGGGCCGTCCTTTGGAAGCTGCCATCCTTGTTGAGCACCACGCCCGGCGCAACCAGTGCCGCCCAGGGTAGATAGTCGGCGAGGCTCGATGAGCGTTTGCGGTATTCGGCGAGGTTCATCATGGGCGAAAGCCTTTCAGCAGCCGAAATGCGCGGGATAGCGAAGGTGCCGGCGAACGACATCGACGAATTGCGCATCGCGCTTCGCGGCCCAAACCGCCGCGAAATGGCCGATCGCCCAGATCACGAGACCGGCGATCCAGAGCCGTAGGCCCAGCCCCACCGCGCCGGCGAGCGTGCCGTTGGCAATCGCCACAGCACGCGGCGCGCCGCCGAGCAGGATCGTTTCGGTCAGTGCGCGATGCACCGGCGCGAAAAACCCGCGTACCTCTTCGTCTTCCAGCAGGTACCCGGTCATCAGATCAGCGCCCCGCCGCCGAAGGAGAAGAATGAGAGGAAGAACGAGCTGGCCGCGAAGGCGATCGAGAGCCCGAACACGATCTGGATCAGCCGGCGGAAGCCACCCGATGTGTCGCCGAAGGCGAGCGACAGGCCGGTGACGATGATGATGATCACCGCCACGATCTTGGCGACCGGCCCTTCGACGGATTCGAGGATTTGTTGAAGTGGCTGTTCCCACGGCATGGAGGAGCCAGCGGCAAATGCCGGCGCGACCATGATGGCCATGGCGGAAGCGGTCAACGCAGCTGCGGAGATTAGGGCGACAGCCTTGGGGACCGACGATGAAGTGAGGCGGATGGGTTTCATTCTGAGACTCCATGAGATTGGGGATTCACAGTTGATGCGGCCTCGAGCTTGGCCTCGATCGTGCGGTAGTCGCCGGTGACGGGATCTAGCCCGTCGGCGAACGCAATCTCGACAAGGCGGCGAGCCGAGCCGCGGCCGGCGAGTACGGCAACAATGTCAATGGTCTCGGCGATGAGCACGCGAGGAACCGTGACGACGGCCTCCTGCACGAGCTGCTCAAGTCGGCGGAGCGCACCTAGGGCCGAACTTGCGTGGATGGTGCCGATGCCGCCCGGATGGCCAGTGCCCCAGGCTTTCAGGAGATCTAGCGCTTCAGCGCCGCGCACCTCGCCAATCGGAATGCGGTCGGGGCGAAGACGCAGCGAAGACTTCACCAGATCGGAAAGCGAGGCGACGCCGTCCCTGGTGCGCAGCGCCACCAGATTGGGCGCGGCACACTGGAGTTCGCGCGTGTCCTCGATCAGCACGACGCGGTCAGCGGTTTTGGCGACTTCCGCCAGCAGGGCATTGACCAGTGTGGTCTTGCCTGTCGACGTGCCGCCGGCCACGAGCACATTCTTTCGCTCCTCGACGGCAAACCGCAGCACGCCGGCTTGGCTCGCCGTCATGACGCCATTGATGACGTAGTCTTCAAGCGTGAACACGGCGATGGCCGGCTTGCGGATGGCGAAGGCGGGTGCTGCCACTACGGGAGGCAGCAGCCCCTCGAAGCGCTCGCCTGTTTCCGGCAGTTCCGCAGACACCCGTGGGCTGCCGGGATGTACCTCGGCACCGACATGATGTGCGACCAGCCTTATAATCCGCTCGCCATCGGCCGGGATCAGGATTTCGTCGGTGGCGGAAAGCCCTTCCTTCAGCCGGTCGACCCAGAGCCGACCGTCAGGATTGAGCATTACCTCGACTATATCAGGATCTTCCAGGAAGCTGGCAATCGCTGGGCCGAGCGCCGTGCGCAGCATGCGCGCGCCGCGCGAAACCGCTTCCCTGCCGGATTGATGATTGGTTGCCACGATGATCCCCATTCTTCGCGGCGAGCTGGTTTGTGCCGCGGTCGGGGATGATTAGAAGAGGCAGGAATACCAGCCTTGCAACAAGCGAAATAAGCGATCGTGACGCGACCTGCAGAGACTTGCAGAATGCGGTCCGCCGATCTCGCCAGCTTCCCCGCCGCAGCCTATCTCGCCGGGGAATCATCCGTGTCAGCCGGCGGCGCTGGCGGGACGTCCTCGGCGATTTCCTGCCTCAGCTTTGGCCCCTTGCTCAACCGGCGACCGAGCGCATCGACAAAACTGTCGTAGCGCTGCAATCCCTTCGCACGCGCTTCGGCCTGCGCGGATTCCGGCAACGCCGGGGTCGAGTTCAGCCAGAAGCGCACGAACAGCGCCAGTGTCTCGATAGCGATCCCAACATCGCGCTCGACGCGCTGCACACGCCGGTCGATCTGGTCGAGACGGCGGGTGATTGCCGCCTCTTTCCGCTCCTCGGCGTCCGGGGACAGGAACGACGCAATCGCGGCCTCAGCGATCAACGACAGTGAGACATTGCGCAGCGCGGAATAGTCGGCGAGCGCGTTCATCACGTCGGGGTCGAGATAGGCCGAGAGCCGTTTCTTCTTGGTGTTCTTCATGGCTCAGAGCTCGATGCCGTCATTGGGATCAAGCGAAGCCTGCCGTGCGGTGCGCCGCATGACCTGGTCGACCGCGCGTCTACGAACTGCGTCATCGTCAGCTTCATCAAGGTCGAGATCGAATTCATTGCCGTGCTGTGCCACTTGCTCAGGAGCGATGTCCTCGTGTTCGGGGAGTTCGGGCTGCCGGCGTATGCCCCCATTTGCCGGATCCTCGTCCTGCGTACCCGCAGAGAGGTGCGATTGGGGAGGATGGCCTCCCAACGCCGGTACGACTGTTGTGCCGGTCCAGTCGTCGGCGCGCGATGCTCCTGCGGTCGTTGCAGGCTTCGGTGGCGCCAGGACCCGCTCGGCCAGGCGCGGATCGGCGAAGTACCGAGCCTTCTTCGCTCGAATCGGGAACAGGCCAGACACCATGACGATGGCATCGGTCGGTGGAAGCTGCATGATCTCGCCGGGCGTCATCAGCGCACGCGCCGTTTCCTGCCGCGAAACCATGAGATGTCCAAGCCAGGGCGACAACCTATGCCCGGCATAGTTCTTCATGGCCCGCATCTCTGTTCCCGTTCCCAGCGAATCCGAGACGCGCTTGGCGGTGCGCTCATCGTTGGTCGCAAAACTCACCCGCACATGACAGTTGTCGAGGATCGAATTGTTCGGCCCATAGGCCTTTTCGATCTGGTTGAGCGACTGCGCGATCAGGAAGGACTTGATGCCATAGCCTGCCATGAAGGCCAGTGCGCTTTCGAAAAAATCGAGCCGGCCGAGAGCCGGGAATTCGTCGAGCATCATCAACAGTCGCTGCCGTCGATCTTTGGCGTGGAGATCCTCGGTCAGCCTGCGGCCGATCTGGTTGAGTACGAGACGGATCAGCGGCTTGGTGCGACTTATGTCTGAGGGCGGTACGACCAGATAGAGTGTCGTCGGACGCTCGCCCTCGACAAGGTCAGCGATCCGCCAGTCGCAACGAGACGTGACCTTCGCAACCACTGGATCGCGGTAGAGGCCCAGAAAACTCATGGCGGTCGAGAGCACGCCGGAGCGTTCGTTCTCCGATTTGTTGAGCAATTCTCGCGCGGCCGATGCTACCACCGGATGGGCACCGCCATCACTCAGATGCTGCGTCAGCATCATGGCTCGCAGTGTCGCCTCGATCGGTCGTTGTGGATCGGATAGGAAATTTGCAACGCCGGCGAGCGTCTTGTCCTGCTCGGCATAGAGAACATGCAGGATGGCACCGACCAGCAGTGCATGGCTCGTTTTCTCCCAATGGTTCCTGCGCTCAAGCGAACCTTCTGGATCGACAAGCACGTCGGCGACGTTCTGCACATCACGGACTTCCCATTCGCCCCGTCGCACTTCCAGCAGCGGATTGTAGGCTGCCGAGGCCGCATTGGTCGGATCGAACAGCAGTACCTGACCAAAACGCCACCGCCATCCAGCGGTTAGTTCCCAGTTCTCTCCCTTGATGTCATGGACAATGGCCGAGCCGGGCCAGGTGAGCAGCGATGGAACCACAAGGCCGACGCCCTTGCCGCTCCGTGTTGGTGCGAAGCAAAGCACATGCTCCGGCCCGTCATGGCGAAGATAGTCACGGTCGAGCTTACCGAGCACGACACCATCAGGACCGATCATACCTGAGGCTGCAATTTCATCGCGCGTTCCCCACCGCGCTGAACCGTACGTGGCGGCGTTCTTCACCTCCCTTGCCCGCCAAACTGACATGGCAATCGCAACGGTGATCGCGATGAAGCTGCCGCTCGCCGCAATCAGCGCGCCCTCGAGAAAGACTTCAGGCGCATAGGCATCGTAGAAAAACCACCACCAGAAAAATGCTGGGGGCGGATAAATAGACTGGCCGGCAAGCTCGAACCAGGGCGGGCCGAGTTGTGGCTGAAAACCTAGCTGCCACGCCGTCCATTGCGTCGCGCACCAGGTGGTCACGAGCACGATAAAAAGCACCGCTAGGACTTGGCCCCACAGTATTCTGGTTGCCTGCACGTCGCGTCTCTTCTGACTGAGGATCGGGAGCCTACAGAAAATGTCGAGTTTCGGTATTAGCAAGAACCAAGGGCAGCTTACTGCGACGCGGCGTAGCTCGACCTGGATAGACCTGCTGGAGGCGGAACGGTTGCCAGCGGAAAAAAGTGGCCAATGACCCGATGTGGACATCGGACTAGGCCCGCTTTGCGCCAGATTACCGACGTTCAGCGCAAGACAATGGGGCGTCCAGTTTGGGGCCGACACCAGACTGTCCGGTTTTGGCCCGGACTTGCAATAAACCGCCGTTCGGCTGCCGAGATCTCATACGGTCGACACGACGGCGCCGGTGTGTCACCAAAACTGCGGCGTTTCTCGACGCTTACTTGACCAATATTGCAGGATGCGTGGTGAGGAACATCTCGACCTGGGTCGCGGCTTCGAGCACAGGAGCTATTCATCGCCTGTGCCGCGGCCATCGACCGTCCTATGGTCATGCGGCTTCCCCTTCCGTTGTGGGGGTCAGAACAAGACGGGGTGGTTGCCGCCCACCTCAGACGGCCCGAATCGGGCCAAAACGCGATTAGCAAAGTTTTGACGAAATAATCACACCTGATCAGCAATTTTCTGCAGCATTACCTCCAAAAGAAGGCGTTCACGCGGCGTCAAAATTGAAACCTCACTCAATCTCGCTCTTAGGGTAGTTGCGATGCTCGAAAGACCACTGTGTTCAGCCATCGGGTCGCCCTTCAATTATCTGCGAAAGGATGGCCTCCAGTGCAGCGTCTGCCAAATGCCCCGTTGATCTGGTGCTTTCGCCAGCAGCGACAGGACGCAGCCAATCCCGCCCGCATGAATGAGATCGACAGCATGGTCTTCAGGTACCCGAAGGCATCCCGCGCGAGCATGCGGCCAGCTTTTTCGGCGGGGCTGATCTTGGACGGTGCAGGGTAGGTAGAGCTCATCAGATTGAAGATCGCGGGATTGTCCGGAAGGCTAGACCCCAAGCTGGTGTTGTACGCAGCCGTAAGGTCATTGACATAGTCCCGGGCTGCCTTGGGGCGGTACCAGGGCAGATCACCAACCCTTGCCAACTTGAACACGATCAACCGTTTTGCGCCGTTCTCGAGGATATCCGCCGCTGTCTTCGCCGCCGCTTTTCCCGCCGTTTCCACGCGGGCACGCTCGGTCGTCATCACCTCTTCAAGGGGCGCCTTGTCGTCGCGTAGCACCCTGGCCAATTCAGGATTGTTGTTAAGGTCGAAATTGTTGCCGACGTCGTTCGTCCCGATGTATAGTGCGACGACCTGGTCCGGTTTGAATGAATGATGCTGCTTCAGAAAGTGCTGCAACTGGACGGCGGTCGATATCGGCGTGGCTTCGGCAGTTTTCGCAGCGACGAAATAGGGCAAGTCCGCTTGCGCCGCCCTGGGCATAGTTTAGCCCCCGGGCCCATCGCTGAGAGGAATATCGATATAGACTTCGGAATAGCTGTTGACGTGCTGGTTGGGGACAGGCGATTAGCCGAAATGCAAAGCCACATGCTAGGCCCATGTCAGGCCGGGAGCGGTCGTGAACCGGAAGCCAAACGTACCGGCGTCCGTGAGACTGTCGCCAAAGAAAACAGCTTCCTTGATCGCCGGCAGGTCCTGAGCCTTGCGGGCGGCCGACACCATCGTCGTCGCCGTGGCCAGAACTAGCATTCGCAAAAGTGCGTGGATTACGTCTCTCCTCTTGTTTGGATTCTTGTTTTTATTGATGCGGTGATTCAGCTCAGGCCCAGCTTGGCTTCGAGCGCATCGGCCAATGCCAGCGAATCGACGTTCGATCCGAACTTGGCAAAGCCGAAAATCGGCGCGCCGGGATCGTTGTTGACGGCGATGATCGTGTCGATGTGCTTCATCCCGTAGAGGTGCTGAACTGCGCCTGATATTCCGATCGCGATGTAGAGCTTGCAGTTCGACGCGACAGTTCCCGACTGCCCCACTTGGTGAGCCTTGGGCAGAAACCCCGCATCCGCGAAAGGTCGCGAACAACCAAGCGTCACACCTAATTTTTCCGCAATTGCCGCAAAACGCGGGATGTTGTCCGCGTTCTGGATTCCCCGCCCGACTGAAAGGATGATCTCGGCCTTGGCGATATCGATATCCGCAGCCGGCGGGTCGATGTAGTCAACGTGCTCGATATGGGATTTCCCGTCGCCGCGGGTGGATTCCCGTTCGACCACGGACGCATGTCCTGCCGAATCCGGAGCCTTGAACGTCGCGCCGCGGATCGTCAGCGTAACCACGCGCTTGTCGGGGAACGCTAGGTCGAGATTGATTTTTCCCCCGTGTGCGGAACGGGTGGCGATCAGTTTTCCTGCGGCGACCTTCATCCCGATGATGTCGCTTGCATAGCCGGTGCCAAGACGAGCAGCTACGGACGCCGCGCATGCCATCCCGTTCGCCGTGTGCCCGAAGAGTATCAGCGATGGCCGCAATGTCTTGCTAAGCTCGATCGTGACATCCTCATAGATGGAGGCATCAAAATGAGCAGACCCGACATTGACGATGACGATTTCGTCGACGCCTTCAAGGTTCATGTCGTTGAGCGGCCCCTCGTCACCATCAGAGAGCATCAGGACCCTCAAAGGCCCGTCGATGCCGCTTTTCAAGGCATTCGCGGCGCCAACGATCTCCTTGGAAATTCTTGCTGCGCGACCGTTCAGGTGTTCCGAAACAATGAGAATTCCTGACATGTGTTAGCGCCCTCCGACGTTCTTGACTTTTTCGATGATGAAGGCAGCAACCTCATCGACGCTTCCCGGCAGCATCGTCGCCTGCTCCGTGACCGGTTTGTACACGTGATCCACGACGAATCCGCGCGACCCGTCGTCCAGCGACGCGCCGTCGACCAACTGGATCGGCCTCTGCCTGGCCTGCTTGATCATGCGCATCGTGGCGTAACGCGGCTGGTTTGCACCTGTCTGGATGGTCAGAACGGCGGGCACCGACAGGTGGAACCGATGCTGTGTCCCCCCCTCCAGTTCTCGTGTCAGCGTCAATCTGGACGCACCATCCCAATCGCAGCCGACCACCGATGCGCTGTGCGGCAATCCAAGTATTCCGGCGAGGATCGTGCCCGTGGAGCCATGCCCGAAATCGGCTGACTGGACACCGCACAAGATCAGGTCGGGCCGCTCCATCTCGGCAATGCCAGCCAGACCACGGGCAATCGTCATTGGGTCAGCGTCGATCAGGCCGTCGTCCCAGATCCGCACTCCACGATCGGCCCCCATCGCCAGTGCTTTTCTCAGAGAGGTTTCTGCGCCCTCGTCGCCTATCGTGACCACCACGATCTCGCATTCTCCAAGTTTCTCGGAAAGAAGCAACGCTTCCTCCATGGCCGCTTCGTCCCACTCGTTGATCTTGTGATCGAAAGAGCCGCTCGATACGCCGAGACCATCGCTCGTGATTTCGAAATCTTCATTGAGAACGCCCACATGCCGAACGGCGACTAGAATCTTGTGTTTGCTTTTTTCGGGCATTTCATAGGCCGGCAGCTTTGCCGCTTCGACGGGTGCGAGTTGCTCCCAATCCATCGCCCGAAGCTTTTTCACCGCAACCTGCCGCTTCGGCACCGGCTCGGACGGCGGGGGCGCTACCTCGCTGACAATGCCGACGTCTGAACTGGTGTCTCCCACGGAAGTTGCCGCGGCCAGCGGGTCGACTGGCATCATAGCCGGCGCGGCTTGCGCATTGATGCGCGGCGTAACCTGATCGAGCGTCGGCCATTGTTTCGAAAGCCCATCTTTCAGGAGTTCGAGGACGGCGCTCGCGACGATCTGCGAGGAGCGATTCACGATCCGCTCGACCAGATCGGGCAGGTCGTCGCCCGACAACTTCTCCAGCTCGATGGCCTCTGCGACGAGCTCGGCCAGATCGTTGACAGTAAAGCTGCCGACGTGGTCGCTCGTCTTGTTGGCGTCTTCAAACATATTGAGATCCTTCGGACAGCAGGTGACGAAACAATCGATTTCAGTAAGCGCCGCGGCTTCGTGCATCCGGTTTTCGGATGGCTTTTCGCCGAGCTTGCCTGCCATCCAGATCCGACCGCCACCGGCACCGCAGCAAAAGGAGTTGTCGCGATTGCGCGGCATCTCGACGATCTCGCAGCCAATCAGCTCGAGCACCTCTCTCGGCGCGTCATATCCACCGTTCAACCGGCCGAGATGGCAGGGGTCGTGAAAGGTCACGCGCCTGTTGAGGGGTTTGGTGACCTTCAGCCCCCCCGTTCTCAGCAACTCGGCGAGCGCGGTCGAATAATGCTCGATCTCGGCGACGTCCTGAAATTCCGGATACTCGTTGCGGATGGTGTTGTAGCTGTGCGGATCCGTGGTGATGATGCGGCTGAACGGATGCGCATTCTTCATCTGCCCCAGATTGTGCTCCGCGAGCATCGAATACAGACCTTCCTCACCCGCTCTGCGGATGTCGTTTCCGGCGCTGTGCTCACCTTCGTGGAGGAGCGCGAAATCGACATTCGCTACCCGCAGCAGGCGCGCGACGGTCCGCGACACGATCTGGTTTCGCGGGTCGAAAGATGCATAGTCCCCGACGAACCAGAGGTAGTCGGCGGGCTCCTTGCGGATATCCTTGACCGGAAAATCGAGCTCGTCCACCCAGGCGGATCGCTTGCGGGGCGGCTCCCCGAAACTGTTGCCGAAATTGCCGAGAGAGGTGAAGGCGGTCTGCAGCAGCGGCTCGATCTTGCCCTGATCGACGAGAGACCTGCGCATGCGCACGATCTTCGAGGGATGTTCTATCCCGACCGGACAAATCTCCTGACAGGCGCCGCAGCTCATGCATGACCAGAGCGTTTCCTCCTTGATGACCATCTCCACCAGGGTCTGGCCATCGGCGGCACTCCCGTTTGCCGTCCGCAGGTCAAGAATGAGGTCGCGGGGGCTCAACGGATATCCGCTAGCCGCCGCGGGACAGGCCTCGTGACAACGGCCGCACTTGGTGCAGGCGTCGAAATCCAGCATATCCTTGAGGTCGAAATCGGATAGCCTGGCGATCCCAACCGTATCGGACACGTCGGGCTCGTTCGGCAGGCGCTTCAACGGTGCCGTATCACGAAGCAAGAGCGATCCGAGGACGGCGATGACGTGCTTGGCCTTGTACCACGGGATCGTCGCGATGAATGCCAGCGCCAGAATCCCGTGCGACCACCATCCCCAAAGCCGCAGGGAATTCGCGGCCTCCGGTGAGAGACCCGCGGCCGCATATACGCCCGCGACCGTATATCCAATCGGAGACCAGTCTGCCCATGCGGGCCGGTCGGTATAAAGCCTGAGCCCTTCGAGCAGAAAGCCCGAGATGGTGATCACCATCAGGACCAAGATGAAAACGCGGTCTTCCCATCGCCAACCCGCTTGAACCGACCGGAGTGCCTTCGTGTTCGAATAGGGACGGGTGTAATCCAGCTTGGCGGGCTGAATAACCCAGCGTCGCCACGACATTGCGATCAACCCGATGAGAAGTGCGAAACCTCCAAGATCGAGAAGCAGGCTGAAAATGAGGTAGAAATCGCCTTTCCAGAGACTGAACCCGAAAATCGGCTGTACGAAATCGTGGTCGATGAAAATGATCGTCGTGCCCATCAGGGCGATAACAAAGCCCCAGAAGATGGCAGCATGAGCAATTCCGGCGAGTCTGTCCCGGCGAGCTACCTTTTTATGAGACAGAAGGTCACGAACCAGACGAAGAAAGCCGGGGCGCAACCGCACGCGCCCGACTGCCCCACTCGCGCCGCGATACTTGGCGAAGTCATGCCAAAGGCCCAGAAGAAACAAGAATATCGCGGTTATTCCGAAAACATAGAATACCGCGATTTCAAGTTTGCTCAAAGACCAGAAGAGCTCGCGCGTTTCCAAATTTGCAACCTCACTCGCTGGGTATTGCCCTAACCACGACCGACAACGGGATCGGCGGCTTCGGGGTTTAGGGGCGTGTTTCCCGCACGCTCGCGCGCTGTGACCAACCACATCCGGTCTTTGTGGATCTTCGTGGGAAATTCACGAACGTTTCGGAACGGCTGACCATTCAGTCGCTGATTGAATGTCCATATCCCCAACGCAAGCAACGGGTGGCAATCAGGCCCCGCCAGCAGCTCAAGCCATTTGCTAAGATCTATACCGTCAGTGATGGCAGACTAAGGTCAGCGCCTTGAGCCGTCTTTCACGAAGCCGTCGCCAATTGCACATTCAGTAGTAGGTCAAAACAATCATGCCTGGTGTTGCGACGGCTTGCCTATTGCAACCGTTTTTCACCTCGCAGGCCGTCTTCTCGGTGGAACGAATCCTGCGGTGACTGTGTCGGTGCGACCAACTCATCCAAGGGACTGCACTCTACGGATCTATGAGCTGGGTGAAATGCGCGCACGATCTTCTTGACCAGAGTGATGCCCAGAGGGCGCCACGCCTGGCGAACATGAGGCTCGTCACAAAGTTTTGCCTCGGGTGCATCATCTTCATCGTCACGAAAGAGAAACACCATGCCTCTTCCGGTAGCGTGGTTCATGTGCGGCAAGCCCCCGTTGTTTACATCGTCGATGGCACTTCGACTGTTAGGCCCTGCCCCGCTTAGACGAGCGATAGCGTTGCGAATGAAGCGTCGCGACTGATCCGTTTCTGGTGCGTGGGCGATCAAGAAACGGTGGTCTTGTGGGTAGTCTCACCAGCCCTTTGCTAAGATGGAGTCTTTCCGACCATCGCGCGGTAGTCGGCATAAGCCGCTGCGTTGCACTCGGTATCGGCCGTCTCCGCGACCTACTTGCGGACACTGGAAACCGCCGCCACCTTGACCGTCTCAGGAAGCCTGAGAGCGTCGACATGGCTTCGGAGAAAGGCCAAGACCGATAACTGCAATCCGCAGATCGGACAAACAACTCCGCGGCTTAAATGTTCGCCCTGCGGCACCGGGCGCGCCGCAGGGTCAAGAACTTTGTCGCTGCCCGCCCCGCGACCGGCGGCTCAGACCGGGACGTGCAGGATCTTGACTTCCTGATATTCCTCAAGGCCCTGAATACCGCCCTCGCGGCCGTTGCCCGATTGCTTGTAGCCACCAAAGGGGCTGCCGAACTTGAACGGTCCACCATTGATCTGCACACCGCCCGCGCGGATCTGGCGGGCCACGCGCTCTGCCCGGTTCCGGTCGCCGGTCTGCACATAGGCATGAAGGCCATAAGGCGTGTCGTTGGCGATCTCGATTGCCTCGGCCTCGCCCTCGAACGGGATGATGCACAGGACCGGGCCGAAGATTTCCTGTTGCGCGATGGCCATGTCATTGCGGACATCAGCGAAGATCGTCGGCTTCGTGTACCAGCCCTGTTCGAACCCTTCTGGTTTGCCAAGACCACCTACCAGAACAGTCGCCCCCTCCTCGATGCCCTTCTGGATCAGTTCCTGCACCCGGTCATACTGGATCTTGTCGAATTGCGGGCCGATGTGATCGCCCTCTTTCGACGGATCGCCGACCGCGACGGCATCGCCCGCCGCCTTGGCAATTTTCACCGCCTTGTCGTAGCAGGATCGTTCCACCAGCATCCGGGTCGGGGCGTCGCAGGACTGGCCTGAGTTGAACATGCACAGGGCGACCGAATTGGCGACCTGCCGCTCAAGGTCGCAGTCGGCGAAGACTATGTTGGGGGATTTTCCACCGAGTTCCAGCGCCACGCGCTTGACCGTATCAGCCGCGTCCTTGCTGATCAGTTTACCCGCGCGGGTCGATCCGGTGAAGGACATCATGTCGATGTCCGGATGTCGCGACATCGCCGCGCCGACGGTCGCGCCGTCGCCCTGCACGAGGTTGAACACACCGGCCGGAAAGCCCGCAGCATCGATCATCTCGCCATAGATCGCGGCCGCGATCGGCGTGTGCTCCGAGGGTTTAAGCACAACGGTGCACCCCGCAGCCAGCGCCGGAATGACCTTTGCCGCGACTTGGTTGACAGGCCAGTTCCAAGGCGTGATCAGCCCGCAAACTCCAACGGGTTCGCGTAGCAGAATATCGCCATTGGGCAACGTCTTGCGTTCTTCCTGTTTTTCCAACAGCTCGATGAAGGCCTCAAGGTGCCACAGGCCGGTCGCGGCCTGTTCGCTGCGCGCCATCGAGATCGGCGCACCCATCTCGATGGAAATCGCAGCCGCCAAATCATCCATCCGAGCATTGGTCTGGACGAGGAGCGCGCGCAAAAGCGCCAGCCGCTCGGCCTTCGATGTCTGCGAATAGGTCCTGAACGCGGCCTTGGCTGACGCAACCGCCCGGTCCACGTCCGCCTCGCTCCCCAGAATGACGGTGTCGATCTGTTCGTTGGTGGCCGGATTCATGACGGGAAATTCCCGTTCGCCCAGCGGCGTAACCCACTGCCCGTTTACATAGTGCTTTCCCAAGTCCATGCGCGGCGGCCTCTCTTCTAAAGATCTTTCAGTCTGAAGGTGCATTCGCCCGATGATGCGAACGCACGTGTTGGAGTTAAGCTCACACGCGGGCACGTTCAGAGTCTTTCACGTTCCTCAGGGCTTTTGCACAAACCGGCCCGCCTGTTTACGCTCGGCCGCGATGTCGCCGATGCGCAGCATTGCGGGCGGATGCCATGCGGAAACGGCAAAGGCCAAACCGCCTTCGCGGTCTGGCCTGATGATCATCTGCCCTTGCTCGTCCAGGTTTCCAGCCAGAATAAACCCACCTTCGGACAGGTCATTTGACAGCTGCATTAACCCAAGGCTTCCAGACGGACTCATTGCTGTCGACCCACTTACTGACGACAGCCTGCAGGTTCTCGCCCTTGCTATCCACCGCGGCCAGCATCGGGACCTGGGCCTCTTTGGTCATCTGGTACTGCGAAAGGAACGCATACGCGGCGGGCCATTTTTCCTTCATGCCGATCCAGGCAAGCTTGTCGACATGCCCCCGCTGCCAGTCGCAGTCATAGGTTGCATTAGGGTTCACGCCCAAGGACGCGTCTTCGTAGCAGCCGTCGAAATATGGTGGCAGCGCCACCATATGCAGATTGACGTCCGCGAATAGCCAGTGGGGCGAGAAGAACATCACCAGGATCGGTTCCTTTTTCTCCTCAGCCGCCTTGATCTCCACGACCAGAGCGCCTTCAGATCCCGCCGGCACGGATTTGAACGGAAGATCAAGCGCCTTGATACGTTTTGCGTTGGTGGTTCCCCATTCCACCGGATAGTCAAGGAACCGGCCGTCGGGATATGTTTCAGCCACGGCGAACTTGTCTGCGCAACCCTTCAGCGCCTTCCAGTCCGGCAATCCAGGACACGCCGCCTGCGCCGCATCGTTGTAGTACCACGTCTCGGAGATCGCGAGACCGAGGTCGCCCAGCTTAACGACATTGCCCGACTTGAGCGCCTCGTTCATCACTTCGCCGATGTTCGAGCTCCAGATCTCAAGCGTAGCGGTGATGGTGTCGTCCTGAAGCGCGGTCATCTGGGGAAAGTACCCAGCCGTCACGTATTCGACCTTGTAGCCCATGCGCGTTAGGATCTCGCCGGCCACACGGGTCGTTATATGTTGTCCAGTCCATTCGTTGATGGCCAGCTTGATCGGTGTATCGACGGCGCCCAACTCAGCCGCCTTCGCGGGAACCGCCGCGATTGCCAGTGCGGCGGCGGCAAAGCCCACAATTTTCATGATGGATGCGTTTTGGCTTTTCATTGGTTTATTGTTCCCCATTGAGATTTTCTTCTCAGCCCAAAAGGCGGTAGATTCACAGGCAGCCTCGCGTCACCTAGACCTATTGGCGCTGTCATCACCTTCTGCGCACTAGACCGCGTCAATTTAAACGCGGGGGCCCAAATCGTCTTTCACCTTTCAAAAGGGGTTGGCATAAAGCGATTTGTGTTGTTATTACAGCCGCTTGAACGGAATATGAGCTATATGATCGCGCCCCCTCGCCATACGGTCTGCGATCACTTCCGAACGCGATCGCAGACACGTCAGAGAGCGTGGAAAATGGCTGGTCAAAGCGTTTGCGCCGATCGGCGACTGAGACAATCACGAAGCGGCCGGGAGCCATGCCGCGGAAGGACGCCGCAATCGATAGAAACGTTGACCGTACCTGCACCGTGGATGTAGCGTTTTTGTGAAGACCAACGGCGGACACATTTTCTGCCGGGCGTGTCATATTCGCCAGCTTGGAACTCTTCCCGGGATTTGTTGCAAACAGCCGAAGGCGGTGTGCGCGATGGAAATGAAAGCTCTAGCCGATAGCCAGACCTGGCCGTTCCAATACTCAAAGGCAATAACGGCTGATAGCGGCCGGCTTGGCTGGAAAGGTTTGAGGGCCTTCGCCTGCAATTTCGACACGGCGCGCAGCCCGCTTTGCGTCCCTGATGATCCGGACTATCTGACGGTGGAAATCAACACGGCCCTGTCCGCGAATGTCAAATATCAATTCGGCGACCGGGCAAGCAGCGAGGTGGTCTGGGGCCCCGGCGATATCTGGATCTATTCCAACACCGAACGATCGAAATTTGTCTGGGACAGCCCGCACAGCACAGTGGTGTTCCTCCTTCCATTCTTACGTCTGAAACAGCTTATGATGGAAGGTCTCGACACCGGAATCCGGTATCCGGTGATGCTCGCGGGCATCTACAAAACGGATGCAAGACTGAGAAGCCTTCTGCAACTCATTGCCGCCGACATGATGGGTCCCGAGACCAACGGAAACGTTTATATTCGTTCGCTTGTCGATGCCACACTCGTGCATCTGGCTAAGAATTACATCACCGAGAACGAGAGCATCGCATCGGGACAAGAGCATCTATCCCTCGCGCAACTGGAAAAGGTCCGGAAATACGTCGTAGACCACGTCGATATGCCGCTGAGCGTCGCGGGTCTGGCGGAGGCCGCAGGTGTCAAGCCCTTCGAGTTCCCCCGCGCGTTCCGCACGGCGACAGGTATCACTCCCTACCAGTACGTCTTGAAGGAACGTATCGAGTGGGCGGAGCATCTGTTACGAACGAGCGATCTGAGCCTTGCGGAAATATCCTTCACGGTCGGATTCTCCAGCCAGAGCCATTTCACCCGAACCTTTCGCAAGCAGAAGTCCGTGACGCCGCAAAGCTACCGCATCGCTGTCAGCTAGGTTTCCAGCGCCACGAGATCAGATATCGGATTTCATGCGCCGCCGGGAACCCGAGCGATCACCTTCATTTCGAAGTCGAACCCTGACAAGAAGGCGACGCCAACGGCTGTCCAGTTCGGGTAGACCGGCCCCGGCACATAACGGTCGCGGACCTGCATAATCGTGTCGAACTGAGATTCAAGATCAGTGTGGAAGGTGGTGACGTCGATCACGTCCTCCAACGTGCATCCGGCAGCAGCAAGCGTTCGCTGAAGATTGCTGAAGGCCAGATCGACCTGTTTGCTGAAGTCGGGCTCGGGCGTACCATCCGCCCGCATGCCGACGTGCCCAGAGGCGAACAGAAGGTCGCCCGACTTGATCGCCGCCGAATACCGGTTCGCTTCATAAACCGGGTTGCCGCCGGTGGGAAAGATTGCTTCGCGTTTCATGGCCTGACCTTATTTTTTGGGCGCTAGTTTCCTTGGACAAACTTTGCACCGCGCGCCGCGCCAGTCTTTCATGTTCCGGCGCGGCGTATCAAAATCGAAACGGTCAGAAATGCGGTCTAGCCAATCACCTTCTGCCACTTGCGGCTGAGGGCCTGCAGGATGCGGTCGGCGACCATGGCGATCAGCGCCATGGAGATGCCAGTCACCATCCCACTGCCCACATCCGCCTGCGTCAGCGCAAGATAGATCAGCTGCCCCAGGTCCTGCGTGCCGACCAGCGCGGCGATGACCAGCATCGCCAACCCGTACATGATGGTCTGGTTCAGACCCAGCATGATCACCGGCAAAGCGATCGGCAGCTTGACCTCGAACAGAATCTGTCGCGGGGTGCATCCGATCTGCTCGGCCGCCTCGACGATGCTGGCGGGAACGCCGCGCAGCCCGTGTTCTACATAGCGGATCGGGGGCACGATCGCATAAGAGATGATCGCCAGAAGAGCCGTGAATTCTCCGACCTTGAATAGCATCAGCGCCGGGATCAGCAGAACGAAGGGAGGCATCGTCTGAAGCGTATCGTTGATCGGACGCATGACGTTCGAAACGGTGTCGTTATGTGCCGCCCAGATTCCGATCAGGCCACCGATCGCAAAGCTGATCAGCACCGCGACGGTACACAGGTAGACCGACAGCATAGCTTCTTTCCAGATTCCATTCACCAGAATGAAAGTCATCGACAGCACTGCGAAGGCCGCAGTCCGAAGCCCGCCCGCCTGATACGCGATCAAGGTAATCAAGGCGATGAAGACGGGCCAGGGCGTACCGGCTGCACCGAAGTAAAGCAGATAGGCAACCACGGCGACTGTCATCGCGCAGCTGCGGTGACCTCTGAGGAAACAGCTCAGACTGATCGCAGCCGCCCCAAGCGCATAGCACCAGGTCAGCGTGGCCGTCATCGCAAATCCCCAGGTAAAGGGGTTCACGGCTGTTGCCAGCCCGTCGCGGATCGGCAGCATCAGAAAGCGCAGCGTCACCGACTTGATCCCTTCCATCGCCTTGCCGAAGGTACGGATGAAATCGTTCATCATCGCGTTCATCGGTTCGGCTGGATAAAACTCCCAGGCCAAGGGAAATTTGGCCAGCGCGGGCAGCACGTGGCCGACAAGCTTAAATGCCACGACGGACATCAGCGCGAACAGCAAAAACCTGTATTGCTGAAAGACGGATCGCGGCACATCCGTCGGGAGGGGCTGCCGGTTGATAGCGGCCGCGGAAAGCCGGTCGAGAACCATAGCGAGCAGCACGATCACAAGACCCGCCAAGAAGCTTTCGCCGAACTGGGCCTTGCGCATCGTGCTCAGCACCTCCCACCCGATGTCGTCGAAGCCGCCGATGATGGCCGCAATGATGACCATGGACAGCGCCGCCATGGTGGCCTGGTTAACGCCGACGAGAATCTGTGGGAGCGCCGTCGGAAACTCGACCTGCCAAAACAGCTGCCGGGGTTTGCAGCCGCTCATGATCCCGGCTTCGACGATATCGGAGGGGACTTCCTTCAGCCCCAATATGGTGTTGCGCACCATCGGTGGCGCCGCGAAAATCATGCTGGCGATGACGCCGACCACGGGGCCGAAACCGAACAGGAACAGAATCGGAATCAGATACGCGAAGGCCGGAATGGTTTGCATGCCGTCGAGGGCCGGCTGGACAAATGCGTTGAAACCCGGGAATCGGTAGGCGAGAACGCCAAGCGCAAGACCCAGGCCGATGGAGAGCGGGACCGATATGGCCACGAGCGCCAGCGTGTTCATGGACTCTTCCCAGTATCCAACGATGACCATGTAGCCCAGCGCCATGGCCGTGAAGAGCGCCAGTCTTCGGCTCCCGAACCGGAGTGCGAAAAGAACGAAAAGAGTGATGGTCGCGGGCCAGGGCAACCATTGAAGCAGGCTCTGGACGGCCCGCATCGGATGGTCGATCACTGCCGAGATTGCGCGGAAGATCCACTTGAAATTCGCAACGAACCAGTGAGAGAAATCACCGATGGCGCCGGCAAGCGGAAGCACCCAGCCGTCAGGATAGGCGCGCAGCCAAGGTGCGAACTGGATCGCGACTGTGCATATCGCTGTTAAGACGGCCCAACCCATCCAGAGAACGGCGCCGGTCCGGCGACAGAATGGCGCCGCACTGGCTTTCGAAGACCCGTTCATTGCTTCAACACTTTGGCTTCATTTTGCGCCAGCGCCTGCAAGGCCCCAATCGCGGTCACCATGCCGACCACAGCACCATCTCGCACGATCGCGACAGGCGACTGACGGTCCGAGAAGCTGGGAAGCAGCGTCTCCAAGGTCGTGGTTGGATCGACCGCCCGCGAAGTGTCGAGGCCGAGGGTCGCGGGCTCCATGATCGAGCCGCAGGTGATCACGCGCACCAAGGGAACATCCTCGGTGAATTCGGCGACGTAGCGCGTGGCCGGGTTCAGGACGATCTCTGTCGGGGTGCCGATCTGTACGACCTCGCCATCTTTCATGATGGCGATCCGGTCGGCGATCTTCAGTGCCTCAAGGAAATCATGTGTGATGAAAACGATCGTCTTGTGCAGCATTGTCTGCAGCCGGACGAATTCGTCCTGCATCTGCCGCCGGATCAGAGGATCGAGCGCCGAGAATGGCTCGTCCAGGAACCAGACATCCGGGCGCACTGCCAGCGACCGCGCGATCCCGACCCTTTGCTGCTGCCCGCCGGACAGTTGGTTGGGGATGGCGTTCTCTCGGCCGCGAAGTCCGACGAGCTCGATCATCTCCCGAGCCCGCGCAAAACGCTCCTTCTCGTCGATTTTCTGGATCTTTAGAGGAAAGGCGACATTTTCCAGAACGCTCAGATGTGGAAGCAAGCCGAAGCCCTGGAAAACCATTCCCATCTTGTGGCGTCGGATTTCGATAAGTTCGGATTTCGAGGCCTTCAGCAGGTCCGTTCCATCGAGGTACACCTCGCCCACGGTCGGCTCAACGAGCCGCGACAGGCAACGCACCATCGTGGACTTACCCGAACCGGACAATCCCATGATCACGAAAATCTCGCCTTCGTGCACCTCGAAGGAGACATTCGCCGCGGCGGCGATACTGCCCGTCCCGCGGATCTCGGCGATCTTGCCCTTTGTGTCTTTGACGTCGCCTGAGCCTTGATCGAAAAATGCGCGCGGGTTGGTTCCGTATACCTTCCACACGTTGCGACATATCAGCTTGGCAGGTTTTTCGGAACGCTTGTTCATTCGGTCGTGCTTCCCTTGGGCTTAGGCTTTTCGCGAGCGAAGAGCCCGGTCACCTTAGAATTTCGGTATTGCCGCAGACACCGATGGATTGCCCCGAAATCGCGCTGCCGCGATCAGAACAGATAAAGGCAATCATGTCCGCGATCTCTTGCGGCTCGATCATCCGGCCAAGCGAAATCGCGGCGGTTTCCTCGGCTTCAACCTGGGCGAGCGACAGGCCAGTGGCCTCTGACCGGGCCTTCATCACACGGCCCATCCGGTCACCGCGGACCGAACCGGGAAGAATCGCGTTTACGCGGATGTTGTGCCCGCCCAGTTCCATCGCCAGTGATTGCGTGAGCCCAATCGTCGCCCATTTCGCGGCGACATAGGGCGTGCGCATAGGCATGCCGAGCCGTCCCGCAGCCGAGGACATGTGGACGATAGCCCCCGAGCGCTGCGCCTTCATCAGAGGCACCAGCGCCTTGGTGAAGAGGAACTGCGAGAAGAGGTTTACGTCGACAGTCCGCGACCAGTCATCCGTGTCGATATCCTCGATATTTGCCGTCGGGCCGGCCGAGCCAGCGTTGTTCACGAGGATGTCGATGCCACCCAGCGCCTCGACCATTAGCTCTGTGACCCTCGCGACCGCCGCAGGTTTGCTGACATCGCACAGAAAGGCCGATGCGGACGGAAATTCCTCCATGAAGCTGGCCAGCGCAGCGTCGTCGATATCGCAGACGGAAACCCGCGCGCCGGCCGCGATGAAAGTGCGGGCCGTGACCCTGCCGATCCCGGACGCCCCGGCCGTGATGATGGCGCGCTTGTTTGAAAGGTCGCTCATGACAGCCCGAGCTTCTTGCGGGTCGCCGCCGCATCCATCACCGAGCTACCCATCGTCTCGATGATGGTGCGCGCGCGCTTGACCAGTTCCACGTTGGTCGCCGGCACGCCGCGCGCCAGCCAGATATTGTCCTCAAGCCCAACGCGGACATTGCCGCCCAGAAGCGCGGCCTGCGCGACCATCGGGAGCTGCATCTGAGCCACCCCGAAAGCGGACCAGACCACGTCCAGTCCATGAACGGCATCCGCCATGGTCTTCATCGCGGCGGTCGTCGCGGGCGCGCCGAAGTTCACGCCAAGGCAAAACTGGATCATCACCGGGCCATCGAACGCGCCTTCACTAATCAGCCTGGTGACAAAGCTGAGATGACCAAGATCGAAAACTTCCAGCTCGGGCTTGACGCCATAGCCGCGGATCAGCCTGGCCCCTTCGCGTATCTGCTCGGAGGTCGAGATATAGACCAGATTGCCTTCGCCAACGTTGTAGGATCCGCAATCAAGCGTGCAGATGTCGGGGCGCAGCGCATCAACATGCACCAGCCGCGTCTTTTGCGGAACCAGGTCCGTACCCGCTGCCGGGCTCAGCGGATCGTCAGCTCCAAGGACAAGGTCGCCGCCCATCCCTGCGGTGGTGTTGATGATGACCTCTGTGTTCTTCGCCCGTACGCGTTCGATGACTTCCGCGTAAAGCGCGGTATCGCGCGATCCTTCCTTGGTCAGTGGGTCGCGCACATGGATATGCGCGATCGCCGCGCCAGCCGCGGCCACAGCAAGAACATCTGTCGCGATCTCCTCGGGCGTGACGGGCACATGTGGGTTCTTGTGCGGCCCGCCGCCGGCGCCGGTTACCGCGCAGGTAATGAATACATCCTTGTTCAACACGATACTCCTTTGTTGCAGATGACTGCCCGAGGTCGGGACGGCAACGAGATTGCTCGGATCCGTTGCCCCGCAGGTCGGGACAAACGCGTTACTCTCCGGCCGTCGTCAGCCCCCGGCGCAATGAAGATTAAGTGTCAGGCTCTTGCCGCCGACCAGCGCGATAGTTCCCACGATCTCGATGCAGTGTCCGGCCATAAGCTTGGCCATGAGCCTGGCCGTGACGCTGCGCACGCCGTAGGCTTCATCGTCTCGGTCAAACCCAAACCGATCTTGTCGAGAACCTGAAGTCTGGCGTTGTCGAAGAAAATGCTCGAACGAGCCTCAGCCATATGGCCGAACAGATCGATATGCCCTGGATGCACAACGCCGCCGCCAGCCACATATTCCGCAGTTTCGTCTTGGTTCGCCAACGCCCTTCCCCCGTTGATGACGCAGACATGTCATCTCAAGATCGGTAAATTCTTTGATCAAAGATCATACAATTTTTGTTTCATGTCAACGGTTTCTTTGATCAAAGATTGGAGAGCGCCGAACTTTGGGTAGATTGCGCAAGCAGACCGTATGGACAGAAGCTCAGCAGGACGAACCGGCCGCCGGCACATGCAGTTTCGCGGGGCGCCTAGCCGCCCCGCGCTTTCTCATTTCATCCGTTCACCTCACGGTCGCCCAGCTTCGGGAAGGTCTCCTGACCCCAGATCTGACGTTCCCGGATCATCGCCTGCGGCCTTTGCGGGTTTTCGCTTTCGAACTCCCGAGCGATCCTGTGCCCGTCGAACATCGCATCGGGCAGGAGGCGTGGCGCATAGCAGTCGCCTGCGCGATAGATCGCCGCGATCTCATTCTGTGCCCACTCGTCCTTCCGACCCAGAAGCTCTTCGTAAAGCTCGCTGTTGGACCAACGCGAGGTACAGAGGATCACGCTATCGAAGGCCTTGGTTTCGACCTCGTTCCCGACCCTGCGCGGCAAGCCGCCGTCCGGGCTGGGCTTCTGAAAGCGCTTGTAGCCGTCGCGGTAGACGTAGAAGATATCGGCCATCACCTCGTCACCGTTCAACACGAAGGACTCGACCCAGTGCATCGGCCGCTCGTGGATGCCCTTCTCGTGCATCATCCGTTGCAGGTTCGCGGTCTCGCGCGTGCGCTCGAGATAGGCCGCGACGATGTGGCTTTGCGACAGGATCGTCACGTCCTTTCCCTGGTCTGCCATCATCTCCGCCATGCCGATCGCGTGGACAAACCCCTCACCGTCCAGCACAAGGACGCGCTGCCCGATATTCTTGCCAGCCATCACCTGATCCGGTGTCGCGAATTGCGGAAGGCTCGCATCGGCGCCGGGGATCGGCCGACCCGTGGCGCCCGATAGACCGTTCGGGTCCCAGCGCGAGCCGACCGCCAGCACGACCTTGTCCGCGCCGTATTCAAGGATATCGTCAGCGGTCATTCGGCCAGTGCCGCGATGCACCTCGACATTCTTCAGCTTGGCCAGTTGTGTTTCCCGGTACGTTGTCACGCGGCCCCACTCCGAAAGGCCGGGATACTTCAGGACATCGCGCAGGTGGCCGCCGAGTTCGGGCTCGGCCTCGCGCAGGTGCACGTCGTAGCCGCGCTCGCCTAGAACGCGCGCGCATTCAAGCCCGGCCGGCCCCGCGCCGACGACAAGCACCGAGCAGGCTTCTTTGGTTTTCTCAAACTTCTCCGGGTGCCAGCCACGGCGGTATTCCTCCATTGAGGTAGCGTTCTGAGAACAGACGAGCATCGAGCCGACCTCGAAACGGCTGACGCACATGTTGCAGCCGATGCATTCGCGAATGTCGTCCAGCCGCCCTTCATCGACTTTCTTAGGTAGGAAGGGATCGGCAATCGAGGCGCGTGTTCCGCCGACAATGTCACAATATCCCTTCTCGATGTTCTCAAGCATGTCATCGGGGCTGGTCATGTGCCCGACCATCAGAACCGGCTTTGTCACAACGCCTTTGATGCCTTCGACAAACCCGCGTTCGTGATTGACCTGCTGGAACCGGGAGGGCGCAGCATCCTCGCCCCATTCGATATAGGCGCCCAACTTGATGTCCCAGAGATCGACCAACCCTTCCTTGTCGACCCGCTCCAGGTAGCGCATCCCGTCTTCGTGCTTTTCGATTGAATCCGCTCCGAGAAGGGCGTCGACCGAGAAGCGGCAGGCGATCGCGCAATTGTCGCCCACCGCCTTCTTCGTCTCTTCCAGCAGCCTCAGACTGAACCGTGCACGATTCTCGAAGCTGCCACCGTACTGGTCGGTGCGCTTGTTGTAGAAGGGCGACAGGAACTGAAGCACCAGCATCGAGTCCGCGACGTAGTGGTAGACGATGTCGAACCCCGCATCGACCGCGCGCTTTGCTGCCTCGACATGAAGACGGATCACGTCGTCGATGTCCTCGTCATACATCGGAGCGCAATAGCTTTGCTGTTCGGCATTCGACTGATAGGCACTTGGCCCGCGGGCGACAGCGCGCGTAAACCAGTTGTTCGAATGCGGTCCGGAATGCGTCAGCTCGATACCGCCAAGAGCGCCGTGCTTGTGCAGCCCGTCATTAAAATGGCGATAATTGATGACATCGCCCTGATCCCAGATCGTGCCGAGCCGGTGCGGCGTCAGATCGGTTTCCGGGCTGATCGAGCACAGTTCGGTACAGATCGCGCCCCAGCCCCCCTCGGCCTTCATGTGCCGGTGTCCGGCTTGAGATCCGGGCAGATCCTGGCCCGCGCCGTTGCATTGCGGGGTCTGGTAAAAACGGTTCTTCATGGTCTTCGGACCAAGCTGGATAGGTTCGAAAAGCGGGTCGTACTTTGGATCGCGCGCCATGGCTGGCCTCTCCCGGAGTTGGACGGCAGGGGATGTGGCCGTGAGCGCCACAGGGGCAGCCACAGAGCCAGCAACCCGAATTGCTTGCACCTGGTCTTCCGACCGCCAGCCCAGATGCCAGTGACCCGGTGGTCCGGGCGTGTCGGCAGGCAGGCGATCCGAAGCTCCTGTTAGCCTAGCGCTCTGCCGCGGCGCGTTATTGCATGATAGGATCGGCCTTGGCACATAACCGTGTGGAGCCGTGGATCGGCGCCGGACAGAGCAGTTTGGCCGGTCTCACCTGCCCGAATTCTGAAACGTCTCGACCAGGGCCGCGATTTCCTGATCGCCCAGTCCCCGCTCGATCGCATCGGCCATCGCGGCGGCAACGGCATCGGGCAATCTGGCATCGATGCCCTTTTGACGACAGAGTCGGGAGACCTGAGCAAAGGCATATGCGTGCACATCGAGCGTTGCCTCCTTCGCGGTGAAATCCCCGGTTCGGATCATGTCGGCAAAGGCGGCATCAGGGCCCTGCCAGTTCCAGACGGTGGTCATCAGGTCGAAATAGGTTTCGAGCGGCACACCGGCGGCCTTGCAGATCGCCGCACCATGAAAGAAGCCGGCAAGATGCGTGTAGTAGGCCGAAAAGAATGCCTTGTCGAAGGCGCTTGCCGCGCCTGCCGCTTCCCCGACATGGCGCGGATTGCCGCCAAGGGCCGACAGGATGGACCGCTGCCGCTCAAACTCGGCCTTCTGTCCTGAATAGACAATCATGCAGCCTTCGCCGCGTATATCCGACGGCAGGCCCATGATCGAACCGTCCAGGTAACCCACCCCGTTGGCGGCGGCCCACTCTGCTAGCACCTCCGCCTCTTCCACCGTCGTCTGTGAAAGCTGTACCAATGCCTTGCCCTGCAGGATGCGGCCGGTCTGAAGCGTCGCAAGAGAGGCACGCACGGCCGCACTGTCCGACAGGCAAGTGATCATTACATCGCAGGACTGGGCGCCATCCTCTATGGTCATGGCAAGATTGGCCCCGGCACTCACCGCTGCAAAGCATCTTTCGACGGTCCGGTTCCAGACCGACACGGCGATCCCCCGGGCAAGAAGTGCATCCACGAGCGCCCGCCCCATATAGCCCTGACCGGCAATCAACACATGCATACGATCTCATCCTTTCTTCGCTTCACCGCGGATGAACCCGTAAGACATCCCGGCATCGTGGGGGTGCCAAGTCATATCCGGCGCCGCATCGGCCCCAAGACCTTCAATGATGTGCCGCATGCGAAAAGAGCTGGATGACAATGATGCCCAAAACAATCAGTCCGATCCCCAGAAGTGCGGGGGCATCCAGCTTCTGCCCGAACGCGAAATGGCCGACTGCGGAAATCGACGCGATGCCGACACCCGACCAGACCGCGTAGACGATGCCGATCGGAAGCACCTTCATCGTCCATGACATCAAATAGAAGGAGGTCGTATAGGCAACGACCACTACCAGAGCCGGTATCAGCCTGGTGAACTGCTCACTCAGGTGAAGTGCAGTCGTGCCAATGACCTCTGCCGCAATCGCCATCCCTAGCAACGAATAGTGCATTTGAGAACGCGTTCCCCTTGTGACGCAGACCGGCGTGGCGCCGACGTTGTGAAACTGGTCGACTGTCGTCTTGTGCGTGTCTGTCGAGCATCCTACCGCGTGGCCAGCGGGTGATCTTTCATGAATTTTCGGTGGGTGGCACGAAACCGGCAGCAGGCCAGAGACCGACAGGCAAAGATTTTATTCAACAGCGTCGGGAGATCACAAAATTGCCTTTCATCCCCACTTAACCATTTCTCTCTCCAACCAAGGAGGGCCCAAACGTCCGTTCCAGAGCGCTTTCTCCCGTTACGACAGATGTTTGGGCATGGGATTTTCTCCCTTGTCGGTCCTCTCGTCGATCAGGTCTCAAGTTCGGCAACGCCTGCATAAAGTTCCAGAGCCTCTGGATTGGCGAGCGCTTCCTTGTTCTTTACCAGCCGGCCGTGGACAACGTCGCGAACGGCGAGTTCGACGATCTTGCCGGACTTGGTGCGCGGGATATCCGACACCTGAATGACCTTGGCCGGAACGTGACGGGGCGAAGCACCGATGCGGATCTTGGTCTTGATCTTCTTCTCCAGATCGGTGTCGAGGCTAAGTCCCGCCGCGAGGCGGACAAAGAGCACGACACGCACGTCGTCATCCCAATCCTGGCCGATGCAGATGGCCTCCGAGACCTCATCGAGCTGTTCCACCTGATTGTAGATTTCGGCCGTGCCGATGCGGACGCCGCCCGGATTGAGCGTCGCGTCGGAGCGGCCGTGGATGACCAGGCCGCCATGCTCTGTCCATTCGGCGAAATCGCCATGGCACCAGATATTGTCGAAACGCTCGAAATAGGCTGTCATGTATTTGGCGCCATCGGGATCGTTCCAAAAACCAACGGGCATCGAGGGAAATGCCTTGGTGCAGACGAGTTCGCCCTTCTCGCCGTGCAGCGGCTTGCCATCGTCGTCCCATACATCGACCGCGAGGCCCAAGCCGGGTCCCTGGATCTCGCCCTTCCACACCGGCTTGATAGGATTGCCGAGCACGAAGCAGGAGACGATATCGGTTCCGCCGGAAATCGAAGCAAGCTGTACATCCGGCTTGATGCCTTCATAGACGAACGCGAAACCCTCCGGCGAGAGCGGCGAGCCTGTCGAGGTGATCAGGCGGAGGTTCGACAGATCATGCGTCTTCCAAGGCTCGATGCCGTCCTTGCGCACCGCATCGATGTATTTCGCCGACGTGCCGAAGATCGCGAACCGCTCCTTGGCGGCGTAGTCCCAAAGCACACTGCCGCTGGGCGCGAATGGCGAGCCATCGAACAGGCAGAGCGTAGCGCCGCTCGCCAGGCCCGACGCCAGCCAATTCCACATCATCCAGCCGCAGGTGGTGAAGTAGAAGAGCTTGTCGCCGTCACCGATGCCCGAATGGAAGCGGTGTTCCTTGAGATGCTGGAGCAGCGTGCCGCCGGCGGAATGGACGATGCATTTCGGCATGCCAGTCGTGCCCGACGAAAACAGAATGTAAAGTGGATGCGAGAACGGCAGCAGCTCGTATTCCACCGACTTGGCATCGAAGGAAATGGTCGCGGCATCCATAGTCCGGCCATCAACGAGCGAGGCGGCCAGCGCTTCGGCGTCACCTGCATAGTTCACCACCATGACAGGGCATCCGAGTTTCGGTGCCACGTGGCGCACCTTGTCGCCGACATCCTGGAGCTTGCCGTTATACCAATAGGCGTCGCAGGTGATGAACAGTTTCGGTTCGATCTGGCCGAAGCGGTCGAGCACGCCCCGCTCGCCGAAATCGGGCGAGCAGGACGACCAGATCGCCCCCATCGAAGCCGCGGCCAGCATGCATGCAATGGTCTCTGGCATGTTGGGCATCATCGCCGAGATGCGATCACCCTTGCCGATTCCCATTGCGCGGAAGGCCTGCTGCAGCTTGGATACGGTGGAATAAAGCTGATCCCAGGACCAGCGGTAGCTCACCTTGTCTTCGCCGCGGAAGATCAGTGCATCGCCGTCGCCCTGCTTGACCAGAAGGTTCTCGGCGAAATTCAGCTCTGCATCCGGGAAGAAGCGGGCGTCGCGCATGACGTCGTCGTTGATCAGATCGCGCACGCCCTTTTCTCCGCGCACACCACAGGAATCCCAGACGGCCGACCAGAATGGCCCGCGATTGTCGATCGACCATAGATGGAAGGAATCGTGATCGGGCAGGTCGACATCGAACCTTTCCGCACATATGCGCCGTAGAGCGGTCATCGCATTGCTATTAATGCTGTCTTCCGTCGGTAACCACAAAGGCCGCTCGCTGGACACGAACTCATCCTCCTCTGCCACGCTAGGCGATCGTGTCATCCGGGCATGGTGTTAAGTTTGCTCGAGCACAGCCCAAGCCCATCCGGCATTTTTATCGAATTGTGGCTTCCGGCATCGATGGAAACCTCTACAGTTTCAAGCGCCTTTGACGACGCCCCCACGATCCAACGCTCCATTTCAAAGAGCCCAATAATTTGATCTTTGATCAAAGTCAATGGAAACGGGATCACCCCTATTTCAATCTTGATTTCCGCCAAGAATGAAAGAGCTCGCGCCAGAACTCTATGATCATTGATCAGGGATCGCTATGATCATCATGAAGCTATTAATTCAGGAGAGAAAATGCCCGCGTCCCAGTTTCCTTCCCTTCGGCCGAGATCGAGCAATTCCGATCTCGAGCATGTTTACGCAGAGCTAGCCCGTTCGCTCATGATGGCCGAATTCGCGCCTGGGCAGAAACTAAAACTGGATGATCTGGCGACTGCTTTCGGCACGAGCCATATGCCCGTCCGAGAGGCGCTAAATCGGTTGGTGATGGCTCGCGCACTTCAGGCCGAGACGAGACGCACGCCTTTCATACCTGAGGCCAGCGTCGAGCGCCTGCGTAACTTGCTCACTCTTCGCACCGATCTGGAAGGCAAAGCGGTCGCCATGACCGTTGAGCGTGGCGCGGCTGGGCTAGCTGATCAATTGGCGCAGATAAATGCCCGAATGGACGCCGAAGCGGAACGCGGCGCTTTAGGAACGCGAGCTTATCTTCAACTCAATCACAAGTTTCATTTTTCCTTGTACGAACGATGCGGCAACCCAGAACTCGTAAACATAATCGAGCTGCTGTGGATGCGTTATGGCCCTCTGCTAAACCTTCTGAAAGCCACACCAATGTCGTTCTCAGGGCATCGCCATCATGCCGAAATTATCACCGCGGTGAGAGCCGGCAACGTTGCTGGCGCCGTCCAAAATCTCGTCGCCGACTTGGAGGAGGCAGGGAGCGCAATCGCGACGGCACTGTCGACGCAACCGCAGAAACCGCACGGTGCCAAAGCAAGGATCTAATAGCCGCTTCGTCACGCAAATCGCGCAGCAAGGCGGACATCTGCCGGTGAGGTACACTGATACAGAATATTCTTGTTTTCCTGCCAGTTCGTCAAAGCAGACGAGTGCGGCGTGACGCCGTCAGGCGTAGAACGTACCGCTTGCCTTATCCCGAGAGGCTATCACACGCGCCGCTCCAAGAGCGTCTCCATCGGCCAGCGCGACAACCATCGCCCGTTGCCATTTAAGAACGGCATCCAGATCCACCTGACGCCAATAGTGCACCATGATCGGGCCGGCCATGACCCAGACATGCTCCAGGACTTCAAACAGGATCTCCAAATTGGCGGTCTTGCATATGGTCTCGACAAAGGCATGCACCAGAAGTCTCGTCTTTGACACTTCCCCGGCGGACATCGCCTTTTCCGTCTTCTCGTTCAGCTGTTTAAGACGGTCCAGCATCGATTGTTTGAGGAGTGTGGCGGCGGATGCTGCCGCGATCGCCTCCAGCAGCGCCTGGATTTCCAGAATGTCTCGTCCGTCCGCTCCGGAGAACAACCGAACGCGCAGTCGTCCGTTTTCCAGCTTTTCAAGAGGGCCGATCGAGCCGATCTCGCGGAGCGCTTCCCGGACAGGGACAACGCCCAAATTCAGCCCCTCGCTAAGCTGTCTGACCGTCAAGTGCTCACCAGGCATGTACTGGCCACAAATCAAGGCTTCGCGAATTGCCTTGCGCGCCTTGCTCTGCTCCGACTGGCGCCGCTCCACCCTGCTTGCCGACCGAGTGACGGCATGTGAGCGCTGGAACTCGTCGGGTCGGCTCGCGGCATTTTCAAGTTCGGATGACGTCAATCCGACGAGACGAAAATCGGGCCTGATGGCCCTGACCTCACGAACGACTGCCTGTATTTTGATTGCGGCCGGAACGTTTCCCCATTTGACGGTCATGCCGATGTCGCGTCTCAGGGCCACCGCAGCTGCCGTTCCGTCACCGCAGAGAAGGGCATCATAGACCTCGTCGTGAGGGTCCAACAAATGCTTCGGCTTTCCCGATGCATATGCCTGCACGTAGGCTGGGATGGCCATCACGATATATGGTCCGGCTTTTTCCCATAGGTTTTCGATGATTTCGCTCAGGACGTTGGAGCCGGCAAGAGCATAGAGAGAGAAGTGGAAATTCCTGTTGAGCCGCGCGAACTCCAGCACATTGCCTGCGTCCAACTGTTCCTTGGCAGCGGTGTTGATGGCCAGCAGGTCCGCTAGCGGCGCCTGCCCGGCACGTTCCGCCGCTCGAGCTGTAGCCAGGCTCTCCAACAGTGTCCTGATCAGCCACCATTCGTCGATCTGGGCTTCCGAAAACAGTCTTACCCGTGCATTTCCGTTCGGCATCGCCTCCAGAGACCCATGACCGATGAGACGTTGGATCGCCTCGCGGACAGGCGTCAGGCTCATCGACATCGACGCGGCCATGTCGCTCGCGAGGATCGTTTGCCCGGGCGTGAGCTTTCCTTCGAACAACTGCGCGCGCAAATGCTGGAAAGCTCGCTCATGTAGTCCCGAACGTACCGTCACAACGACATCCTCTGGCTCCCCGCTAACCGTGTACGGAGCAGGCCGCGTCTCTGCTGATGTGGCATGTTCGGCAATGTCCCGGCGCGTTGGAGTTTTCCAATCTCAAATAGCTTTCGACTTCAATATCTGTATCCATCGCGGCACCAGCAAGCGGTTGGCAATGCTATGCAGGTGCCAGATTTTGGTTATCCCTCTGTAGCCGAGTTCGTATCGCATCCGGAATCGTCATCGATGCATGCGTCTCGTTTTCAACGAAAACCTCGACGGTCTCATGAACCGCGAGCAACTTGCCCGTTTCGCTTTCGGTCATCTCGAAACGGAGGGTGACGCTCTTGTTGCCAAGCTTTTCAGCCTGGCCCGCGACCGCAAAGCAGTCCCCCGAACGAAGCTCCGACCGGAACTCCGTGGATGCCCGCAGGGTGACCGTGTGTACGCCATGCTCATCGATCATGCGCTGTTGCCCCAGACCTAGCCGTTTCCAGAACAAAAATGACGCATCGTCGAAAAACGGAGCATAACAACGGACATTCATGTGGCCGAATTGATCCAGGTGCCACGGATGAACAACTCCAGCCAACAAGTGGGGAAGTTGAGACGCGGAGTTGCTGATTTCATTGGACATGTCGAAATTCCTCGCAAGTTTCTGTCAATACGCGGCGAACTGCATGAATGCCTCTTCGGAGATCGCACTCCCCTCCAATTCCGCGGTGATATGCCCCTGCTTGGCGACAAGAACCCTACAGATGTCAGGGCGCAGACGATCAACATGAACAAGCCGCTCTTCCTGACCGGCGAGGTCGGTGCCTTCGCCCGGTATCAGGGGATTTTTCGGCGCCTATGATCAGATCGCCACCCATCCCGGCTGTAAAATTGATGATGATATCGGTGTTTTGCGCCCGCACACGCTCAAGGACCTGAGCATAAAGGACGGTTTCACGGCTGCCTTCCGTCATGTGGACATCCCGGACGTGAACATGTGCGGCAGTCGCGCCTGCATCTGCGACTGCGAGCACGTCGGTACGATCTGTTCGGACGTGACGGGCACATGCTTGTTTTTACGGAGCCCCGGCCCGCGCCAGTGACCGCGCAGGTTACAGATACGTCTTGAGTCATTGTGCATTAGCTTTCTTCTTGGTGATGATGTCAGCCGAACGGGTCGATCCCTTTGTCGGCATCGCCAGCTGCCAGTACGACTGACAAGGCAACCAGTCCGTCCCTTGCCGTGACGGCGGGCATACCGCCCTCCCGTATCGTCTGAACGCAGGCTGTCAGCTGCGCCGAAAAGTGGCCCGGAGGTGCCAAGCCCGGAGTCTCCACGCGCTGCGAACCCTTTCCCGTGTTCATAAACAGCGCATTGGCATAATGAAAAATCCGCAGCGAGCCGGAAGTACCCCATACCGATATCGAGCCTGGATCGTTGATCCATCCGCCCGCGGGCACATACTGCCCATCATTTCCCCAACCCGCACCACCCGCGAAAATGCCTTCGTTGGGCAAGCTTGTGGGAAATGTGGCGTTGTTGTAAAGAAGGTGCCCGATCGCGCCCGACGGATAGTTTGCAATCAGGAATTCGGTTCCGGCGGGCTGGCCGGATTTCAAGCCATGACCGATGATGCTTTGCGGCTTCTCATCCAGCAGCCAACCAAAGATGTCGACGAGATGAACACCGTGGTCGATGAGGCTCATACCCGGTCCACCCGGGCCGCCTTCGGGATAGTGCGAGAATGGCAGCGGGACATAGCCCTCAAGCCCGTGACCCGAAACGACAATTTCGCTCATGAGCTGCGCCTTGCCGATGGCTCCGTTCTTGATCAGCTCGCGCGCACTGCGAACCGCCGGCAGATATCTGTAGGTAGAGCCGTAGAAGCAGCGAATGCCCGTCTGGTCGCAGACCTCCACGATCGCCTTCGCATCCTCAAGATTGACCGCGATCGGCTTCTCGCAGAATACGTCGATGCCGGCGCGAGCAACGAGCTCGACCAACATGCGATGCGTTGCAGCCGGCGTCAGGATCATCACAAGATCCAGGCCGCCGTCACCGACCATCGCGGCTGCATCGACGTATCCTCTTGCACCGGTCTGCTGCGCCACCTTCTCAACCACTCCTGAGCGGGCATCACAAACCGCGACCAGTTGCGCGCCCGCCACAATGGGCAATGCCGCCAGATGGACATGAGCGACTTCGCCCAGCCCTATTATTCCAATCCGAACGGTATCATCTACTCCTCGCCCCCGGTGTCGGACGCCTTGCATGACACAACCTCTTTCCCAAATAGCTCCGCGTGATACCCGACGCTGAACATGCAGCGCCGGACCGTCAGATGCTGTCGAAGGACACCTATTAGTAACTATATCGGCTGTCAATTTTTTGATAAGTTTTTTGATAAGTTATTTGAGATTTTATCTGCAGAACCTTCTCCACCTGTACGCAGAGCAGTGAATAAGAAAGCTAACCTAATTAGTCCGGAAAGACTCCCGGGCAATTGGCACCGGAGATTCGACGAAACGTGCGTGATCCTTGAGGAGATCGGGCAATGCGGCAGTGCGGAAAGGATCTGCAAATTGCTGCTGGGCTATGCTGGACGATTCGGAGCGACGAACCTGCTTGCCGGAGCAATTCCGCTGCCATGCTTGTCGCGCGAGCAACTGTCGCATGTCCTGCTCGACGCTTGGCCGGAGGAATGGGCAACACGGTACTTCTCGAACGGCTACCTTTACCGCGACCCGACGATCCGGCTTGTGAGACAGGCCACCGCGCCGTTTCATTGGAGCGAGGTTGGTGACCGGTGCAAAGTGTACCCACTCGGCCGCCGCATCATGCATGAGGCAAAGGAATTTCGGCTGGACGAAGGATTGACAATTGCGTTCTCAACCATGGAGCGACAACCAGTAGGCTTTTCGATCGCCGGCAAGAAACTGAACCCCGATCCCCGTGGAGGCTGGCACCAACTCGCTATCGCCTACGCCTTTGGTTGCGCGTCCGCTCTCATTGGAGGCGTGCGTGATCATAAGTCTGTCCGTCTCTCGCCGAGGCAGCGTGACGTCCTTCGCTGGGCGTCCGAAGGGCTCGCTGTCGACGATATCGCCGAGCGTCTGAACATGAGCAGCAACACGGCGGACACTCACGGAGCGGAAAGTCTTTCCCGCACAACTGGCGCCTCAGAAAACGGTTGATCGAAACGAGGCTCGCAAAGCCCTGCATCTGGATTCCGATCGCCAAGGTGTCTCAGGTAGCCCTGATCTTGCAGCGCTCATCATGGAAAAGATCGCCGCCGCGACGGTCGTCGTTGCGGACGTAACACCCGTTGGAACGACGTCGGGCTTTACCCACGGTCGCGGCGAACAGGTAGGCGCACCCAAGAAATTGATGAACTCCAACGTCGCGATCGAGCTTGGCTACGCACTACACGCACTAAGCGATCGACGCCTTCTGATGGTCTGCAACTCCCACTACGGTGATCGTGCAGACCTGCCGTTTGACTTGGCACACAAGGCCGGACCGGTGTTTTACCGATTGGCACCTGGCGCGGATCGCCAAGCGATTGCCGTGGCTAAGTGGACATTGACTGAGGAGTTTGTGACGCGCCTTCGTGACTATCTCGATGTCGCCGCCACTTCGTCCGTTCCTGAATTTCAGCCAACGCTCTCAACCTACGTCCCCGCAGCATATTTTCCGGTTGGCGCGACGCTGGCGAGGATTGGAGTTCAGGGAGTCGATGAGCTCTTCTACACCTACCAGACGGACAAGCTTTGCTTTTTGCGTCTCATTCCAACCCGACGTCTCGATAATCCTTTGCCACGGGCTCGGCTTCTTGAAAAGATCACATACGCGCCGTTGCTGACACCCCAGGCCTCCGGGGGGTTGACGGCGAATAACGACTTTGGCGCAATCCGGTTTGAACCTGCCTCTAATCCGCCAAGTGGAGAAGCTCGCCTCGGCGCTTCAATCCAACTCTTTCGGAATGGTGAGCTTTGGGCAGTTGGCGCTAAGTTTGTGATTACAGAGCGCGGCTTGAGACCCGCACACGTTGTAATTCCACTTGTGCCGCTTTCGCCATTTGAAAAGGCCTTCCATCAAACCCTGCGGCAAGCTGTCGACTTCAGGAGCGAGCATCTAGAGCTCCACGTACCCTGGCGGGTCGTTCTGGGTGTGACTGGGGTGGCGGGCGTCCACTACGGCGTGAATAGTGACACAATCGGACCGGTATCTCAAAATGAGGTGGTTTTCGATGCCACCTTGAACATCGCAACCGATGCCGCGGTCACGGCGTTGGCGGTCCGCTTCTTTGAGGAGGTCTACGACGCGTCGGGTTATCCTCGTCCGGCCGGCCTTCATGGCATTCCCCCCCGTTAGCGCCTAGACCGTATGGGCGGGCGCTATGCTCGGGCGCGTCCATCGATCAGGTACGGCTTCGGGCGGCCAAGGAAAGTTCGACGCGACGTCAGGATGGCGAGGCTCATCCTCTGGGAAGCCGTACCGGTCCCGCGTTTCATCAATCACCGCTAGCGCGTCCTTTGCGAGCCCAGCAATCGCACCGCCTTCGCAGACTGTGACGAAAAGCGCCTTGCGAAGGGGTGCCGCATTGATCGGATAAATCTCGTATTGTGTGCCTTCGTCATTCTGGTAGCGCCGCGCCGTGACGGCGTGCTCGATTGCCATACGAAGCGTGCCGTCCATTCGTCCGCCGCCCCGATGTCGGATCATCGCAAGCACAGCGTTGCCGTCCGCTTCATCCGCAAAAATCTGTTCGACCAAAGAGTTCGCCGGATTAGAAAGCCCGACATCATAGCGTTTTGCGAGCTCCTCGCGTAACGTAGGGTTAGCGGCGACCAATGGCGCAATACTTCGCGCTGCGTACCAGGTTTCGACTTTCTTCGAGGCGATACCCGCCGCATGGCAGAATTCAACAAGGCCGATCACCATTTCCGGCTCGCGGCGGCTCAGGACCGCGTAGAGCCACTGATGGTGCTCCACGATGCGCGGATCGCGGCGGGCGAGCTCGAACAACAGTTCTAGGCCTTGAGCGTCAGGCGTGTCGCCGAGGGCACCGATCATGCCGGCAAGATCGCTGATCCGATGATGATCGTCCGGCAGCAGGTTAAAGCCGTCGAGCACAGCGGCCGGGCGGTCCGACACCGGCAGCAGCCGCAACCACTCATTCAGCTCATAGCGCTCCTGTTGGGCCACCCACCATTCCTTCTTCGAGCGCTCGACCCAATCGGCAACACCGCTCAAGACAAGGTCGGCAGGCACCACCAAACCGGCCGCCGCGAGCGCATTCAGGAAATGCAGCTTCTTCGAGAGCGGTAGCGGCAAGGCGAGGAGGCAACGGGCGAGATCGTCGTGGCCACCACACGGCATCATGAAGGCGGTGGACGCTAACGCCAACGCACGCAACTGATCGCGCTCGATCGAGCCAGGCGAGATCAGCGATTCCACCACTCCGAAAATCGTGACTGCGTCTTTGCTGCAATCTTTCGCCGTTGCCGCCGCGTATTTGGCCCGGCGCAATTTGAGGTTCGAGAAATCTGGCCAGCGCAGTTGAAACGTCCCCTCGCGGGGCACCGGAGGCGCTGTAATGAGGCGCACGCCGATCGCTGCTTCGGCGCCGAACTCGGGATCGGAAAGTTGGCTGACTAAGTATTCCTTTGCCCGGTCCCCACCAATTGCTACCAAAGCCTGGCGAATCTGCAGGTAGTGCGGATGATGCCTGACGGCCTCTAGGTCCGACTGCAAATGGGTTTGGTCATATTTGATCCGCGCGGCGCGATGGCGAGCCACGTCTTTTTCAAGCACCCGAATGAGGGCATCAATTTCATATTCATCGGCAACGCGCTGGAGCGCGCCAATAATGGCGTAACATTGCCAGGGCAGCCATGCATCACTTGCTACAAATCTCTTCGCCCAGCCGACCGCCATGTGTGCGATGGCTGTCTTCATCTCGGGAGGAAAGTCGGCACTTGCCCCCCGCCGATCACGGCCGTGGCCGCTCAGCAAGTCGGCGAGCGCGATGACGGTGTCGATGTCCGTTTCGTCGGCGTGGCGAAGGAGCGCCTCACCGAACGACGTGCCCCGCGACATCTGAATGAGGTCGTGTAGCCCCCAATAAGCATCCACGCGGGGCTTTGCGGCTGGATCCGTGCGCTGGCTGGCGCTTGGCCGCTGCGCCAGCAGCCGATGAATCAGCTTGCCCACCGTCTTGGGGCCTGCGACGAGGATTGCATCGTTCCGCTCGTGCCGCGCCACTGTTTGCCGAAGAGCTAGTTCCACTATCGACCCCTCGTCGACCGCATCAAGCTGCTCCAGCAACTCTTCCCCGCCAAACGGAAGCTTTTTCCCGGCGGCCATGCGAGCGAACATGCCGCGCGCGACGGCATTTGTGTCGCGCTCCAAGAGATTGCGCAGGATCGCGGCCCCGCGATGATCCGTTGCCTCGAAATCGGCTCCGGCGATCAGCGAGACAACATCGTCGGCGTCTATTTTCCCCGTTCCGGGGCGACTGAGCATCGCTAGCTGCTCCAATGGATTCTTCTCTGCCGCCAGCATTTTTTGGCGGGCCGCGACGATCCGCTCAACGATTACAGGATCTTCAAACTCCTCATCGTATCCATGACGCGCAACCTCAAACCAGACGTCGTCGGGCGCCTCCTTCAAGGCGAGCGCGGCAAGACTCTTGCAGCGTCGAAACAGCAGGGAGCCTACGACATCGGCGCGAACCTTCGGATCGGGCTCGTTGGTCGCCAGGCCCGCGGCCAGTGTCATGCTGTCGAAGTCGCCGTGGGAGGCGAGTTCACCCAATGCGTGTCGACGCACTTCACCGGTCAGAGCCGAAAGCTTCTGCGCGGCGTCATGGCCGAGGACGCCAGAGCGGAAGCGGCTGGCGGCACGCGTTGCGCCCAGATGCGTATTGGAATCCGATGCGCTCACGAGGGCCCACACCTGCGGCGCGAAGTCTCCACGACCCGTTGTGACCATGAATCGTACCGCCCGATCAACCGTGCCGGGCCGATGCCAGCGCTCAACAAACTTGGTGACCCGATGCTTCACCAAGTTCCAAACAGCATCGGACGACCGGAAGATCATCTCCGCTGCTAGGATTGGGTCGACGCCCAAGGTCCAGATGATGCCGGCCGCCGCAGCATTCTGTTCCACGTTTGAGCCGCTGCCGAGCCGCTCGACCGCGAACAGGACCGCCTCGGCCCAAATTCGGCGATCCAGAATATCGGCCGCGAGCGACGCCATACGCTCCGGCTTGGCCGCTGCCTCAACAATCATGTCTGCCACGCGATTTGAGGCGTACCATTCTTGGAACTGGTGGTGGTGGAACATGACGGTGCACCCAGATCTGACCAAAAGGTGGTGGGCGACCAGCGCATCGATCACAGGTCCGGGCAGGAGTTTGTCGCCAATCTGCCCCGCTGCTCGCAGGCGCTTGAGCTCCTCGGAAATCGCTGCGCGTGCCTCGGCGTCGGAGAAGCCTACCTTGCCTGCGTGCGACATCGCCATCGCTAGGCCGGTCAGCAATTCGGCGTGGGCTCCTTCGAGTTCTGTCCTGAGGACCTGCGCATGGGCAACTTCGATGCGAGCTACGAATGCGTTCAAGACTTCGTCCTTGCTCGCGGGCAGATTGCCAGTCGGCGAGTGCTCGGCGAGCGCGGTCAGATAGAACGGGTTGCTGACGAGATCCCGCAGACCGTGCGTTCGCCAAGCACGCTCCATAAGATCGGTTCCGCCTTCTCCGACAATGGCGCGCGCCAGCTCAAATTGCTGGTCCTCCGACAGCGGCTGCACGTCGACCCGCCGCCCATTGAAGGGTGTGTCGACAGCTTCCTGCCGCGTGGATCCGGCGAGCCTCAATTGCGGATAGTCCCGCCGCAGCTTTTTAATGAAGGCCGCTGCGACCAAGCGCGCATCCTCATCGAGCTCGTTCCAACCATCAAGAAGGACGGCCAAGCGGCCGGAGGCGGCTAGAGCCTTTAAGCGGCCGGGGTCAATTCCCTCAAAGCTATTTCGAGCGGCAACCTCGGAAATAAAGCCGATACTGGTGTCGACCGACCACTCGTTTAGCGGAACGATGATTGGAACGAACGTCCGCGTCGCAACCAGCGCCTCCGCGATCTGGATCATTGCGGTCGACTTACCCGTCCCGGGAGGGGCCGCGATCAGCAGCTCGCGCTCGATCGACAGGCCGGCCGCCAAACCCACGGCTGTTACCAGTTCACCGCGATCATAGCCTTGGATCGCTAGGCTCACCGAGATCGGATGCTTGGGGAAAGTCTCCGAACTTTTGAACTTTGCCAGATCGGCCGCCGCTGCCGTCCAAACCTCAGTGTCGCCGCCCTCCCATACCGGATTGGCAGCCGCTCCCAGCCGCCCGGTCGAAACCTCCACAAAAGCCTGATCTTGCGCTTTCCGTTTCCAGTCACGGAGAAGCTCGAGCGTGTGATAAGCGGAATCAGAATCGATCAACTTGCCGCAGTTCTGACAGAGCCAAATCCCATTTTTGGCAGAGGCACGCTCTTCAGCGGTAAGGGTTGCCAAATAACGCGGTCCACCTGGGGCCGCCGCGGTGATATGGGCAGCTTGGCCGACGTTGACGATCGACTGACCTTTTTCCGCGGACCCGATGGTCGGCCGACGGCACCCAGGGTTAGAGCAGCGGTTGCCCACCTGGTCGCGAAGAAACTGAATCGTGGCCTTTGTAAAGTCGTGTCTCAAATTATAGCCAACAAGTGGTCCGATAGAATGAACAAGTACGCTGCCTAGACACCTTGCGATAGGCGGCGAAATAGCAAAGTCCGTTATTGGCGCAAAGTCGCCGCCGTTACCTGAACGCAGGAGATGTCCGCTTTAAGGTTGGGCCAAAAGCCCACGGAACGGCCTAGATTGGGCGCAGAGCTGCCGTTCACGTGACCGATTTTCGCTGGCCGCCGGCAATCCAGAACTTCGCGTCGCAACGGCGGCGATCCGCAGGGCCGCCTTGTCCAGGGCGATGCGGATCCACATGCAGCGCATCGTTGGATCGTTCTTCGGCTCCGCCTACGGTGCCGGGCAATTCTACAGCCGCGCGGTCACCGAGGCCCGTGATCTCACCACGAAACTCTCCAACGATACCAGAGGCGAGGACCTAGACCGCCCGGTAGGCTTTGACAGCCGCGCCCAGCGCAAGAGCGAGTTCGCAGCCGACATGGGCCTGCAGGCCTACGTGCTTCGCATGGCAGCCGAAGGTGCCGTCTCGGCTTACGAGGACATCACAGGCGAAACCTAGAAGCCTTACGAACGAACGGTCGAACAGCCCGCCAACTCCGTTGATCAAAAGGCCGCAACGGCCCAGATGGCAGCCTTCGAATAATAGACCGCGGGGCTTCGGCCGCCTTCCTGCAGCGTCCGCAACGCCGTTGCGACCTGGTTCGGAACAAGAAAAAGGGCCGACGGAAACCGTGGCCCATAAAGTGTGAAGGTCATGGACCTCCAGAGGGGGAACAGCTGCACTTAATTTTTGTGCAGTGCAGCTGTGCCTTCGCGGTTGGGTTAACGCGATCCCTCAGCCTGCATCTTTCGCTTCGACAGGCCATTCAAGCCAATCCTACCAGGTGATCAACGGCAACTTATGTAGCCACCGATCCGTGGCGACTTGATCCAGCACGAAGGTCGCAACGTTTTGGCGCGAAATGGAGCCTCCGCGGAACTGGTTCAAGTTCGTGAGCGTCTGGATCGTGGTGCGTCCAGGTTTGTTGTTGAGAACTGAAGGACGGACAATGGTCCAATCCAGATCGCTGCCCTTGATGATTGCCTCCTGACGATTCTTGTCGGCGTAAACCTTGCGCAGGAGCAGAGGGAAGATCAGCTTGTCGAAGAGGAAACCGCCGTGCCCTGCGCTGTCGCCAGCGCCCATACCGGTGATGGCGACGAGACGCGAGACGCGCTCTGCCTTCATTGCGCTGACAAGCGCTCGGGTCGCGGTCGAAAGAAGCGTGACTTCGCGAAATGGGCTTGTGGGTGTGCCGAGCGCGCTAATTACGGCATCGCGACCTTTAACGGCCTGGCGCAACACCTTCTCGTCACGGGCGTCTCCAACGACGATCTTCGCTCCCTTCATGTCTGCGGCCTTTTCAGGCGAGCGCACCAGGAGGGTGACATCGTAGCCGCGGCTGACGGCCTGGCTGACGATATGGCGGCCGGTCGGCCCGGTGGCCCCGAGCACCAGGATATTCGGTACAGCGGCGAAACGTGTTTCAGGGATGGACGTGGTCATGATTGTGCTCCTCTTGAAAGCCGGGCGCCTCTCAGGAGGCCGCCTGTTGGGTTTGATGCTGGTGGTGATCAGAGCCGGCCCTCTGCGAGCAGTCCGCGGGTCCGCTTCAGCGTCGACATCAGGGCCGACTTGTAGCCCTTGTCGCTGTCGAACTGCGTCTGCTCGGCCTGTTCCTCGGTGCCATCAGGCTCCTTGCCGCGCAGGCCGACGTAGCAGTAGAACTTCAGATGCAGGGCTCCGGCCTCATCCTCGAACAACTCGTTGATGATGGTGCCTTCACGGGGGCCGGTGGCCTGGAAGAAGGTGACCTTGCTCTGCGGATCAAGAGTAATAATTTCCCTGATGTCAGAGCCGGCGATGGTGGCTTCGCGCACGAAGTGGGTAGCACTTTCCTCCACGACGTCGCAGCGGGTGCAAAGACCGGGGGGGAGAAAAAGGCGCGCATCGCGCGCCTTCAGCTCCAGGCCTTTCCAGACCTGCCCGCGGGTGAGCTTGGTTTCGCCTTCCGGATTCACCGGGACGGTTGCGGTCGAGTAGATCATGATGATGGTCCTTGTTTGGGAGTGCTCGGCTGTCTGTCTCAGGCAGCGGCTGTGGTTTCCAAGGCGAAGTCGCGATAGGAGCGGAGCGGACGGCCAAGAAGTGTCGTCAGTCGCTCGACGTCGCCACCCTCGGGCAGCATGCCATCGGTCAGAAAGCGTTCGCCCATCATGCGCATGTCGTAGGCCATCCAGGCCGGCATGAACTGCTTGAGGTTCTGCTCGAAGGCTGCCGTGTCGCCACCGCCGTAGTTGATCGGGCGGGCGAGCACGTCCGACCAGATGGCGGCAATATCCGTTCCGGTCAAAGTTTCAGGACCGACCAAGTTGATGCGGTTGACCGGAAGCGGCTGTGCGGCCTGTTCGCGGCGCAGCAGCTCAAAGGCTGCGATCTCCGCAATATCGCGGACGTCAATCATGGCGAGCCCCTTGTCGCCGACCGGCATCGGGTAGACGCCGTAGCCAGTGATGGCATCCTTGATCGTCAGATCGTTCTGGATGAAATAGGCCGGGCGCAGGATGGTGGCGTGAAAGCCCATCTGCTCGATCATCCGCTCGACGCCGAACTTGCCGGCGAAATGCGGTACGTTCACGTAGACGTCCGGGTGGATCACCGAGAGATAGACGATGCGTTCGATGCCAGCCGAGCGGGCAATGTTGAGCGCGATCAAAGCTTGGGTGAATTCGTCGGACACGACGGCATTCAGCAGGAACAGCGTGGATACGCGTTCGAACGCTGTGCGCAGCGAGTCGACATCGAGAAAGTCACCTTTCACGACGGCAACACCCGCCGGGAAATTGGCTTTGGAGGGATCGCGGACGAGAGCGCGGACATCAGCGCCACGGTTGACGAGGTGTTGGATGACTTGGCCGCCGATATTGCCTGTGGCGCCGGTAACGAGAATGGTCATGGGATTTTCTCCGGGTTGGTATTGCTTGACACCCCGAATATGGCTGGTTCACTGTTGGCCCAATAGACTATCAATTTGGACACGGCGTCTCACAGCTGGAACACTTATGGATCTCGTTGCTCTTACCGATTTCAATCTTGTTGCCCGCCATGGCGGCTTTGGCAAAGCGGCCCGCACCACCGGGCGGCCGAAGGCGACCCTGTCCCGACGCGTCACGGAATTGGAGGCTGCGCTCCAGCTTCGGCTTTTCGAACGTGGCACGCGCAACCTCAAACTCACCGAGGAAGGGCGCGCCCTCTATGAGCGGACAGCCGCGCTCCTGACGGAGCTCGATGAAACGGCGGCCGCTATTACCTCGGGTGCCGGAAAGCCGCGTGGCAGGCTGCGGATCAGCTCGCCACTCCTCTTGTCGCAGACCGCCATGGGCAAGATCGCTGCAGGTTTCGCGCTGAAATATCCGGATGTGAGACTCGAAATCACAACGGAAGACCGGGCCGTCGATATGATCGAGGAAGGATATGACCTCGTTATTCGGGTCAATCCCCATCCGGACGAAAGCCTTGTTGGTCGCGCCTTTCTGCATGACCGTCTGGTCGTCGTGGCAAGCCCAGAACTTCCCCGCCCGGCTGGTGATCTGCCGGCGCCGGGCGTCGTGCGCGGAGGCGGCAATCCACAGACCTGGAACGTCATGACCTCCAAAGAGTCTGCGAAGATCAGGATCGAGCCTGTCCTCGTTTTGTCGTCCCTCATCATGGTCCGGGATGCGGTACGGGCAGGCGTTGGCGCTGCACGCCTTCCGATCTCGTTGGTAAGCCACGATCTCGCTGACGGCACTTTGCTGCACTGGGGCGATATAGAGGGTTCAAAGATCGCGCTGTGGGCGCTTTACCCGTCGCGGCGTCTGTTGAGCGCGCGTGTATCTGCCTTTCTGGATTTTCTGAAGCAGGCTTTTCCCAACGGAACGCCCGATGAACTGGCGGCCTACATCGGCAGGTGAGGGACAAAAGTAGCCCGCTCCACTTGAATCGCGCCTGCGTTACCCAGCAGTGTTTACCCGAGAGCGATGAAATTCTGGATTTCAACACTGCAGAAGCCTTGTCAGCGTGAAGAACTGCAGCGGTTAATCGCAGCCGCTTTCTGGGTTCAGCAGTAATCTGATTTCGGGACCAAAAGTCTTTGAAGAGGCAGTCACCGCAGATGGGCGTAGAACCGCGGTGATGTCACTGAGAATTTACGACCGGGCGAGCCCAACCAATCACGAAATAGAAACTACTAGATCCTCCCGCAAATTAAGAAGGTCAGGCGGGAATGGAGGCGCTTCGCGCTGCTTTGAACTGTTGAGCGCTTCCCGCGACGCGTCTTGACGCAGAGGCGGGAAGTCTCCGTATCACACTTGATCCGTCCCGGGCCTACGCCTTGGCGGCGTTCTGTGCAGCCTCGAATACATCGCGTGCGGACGTCGTACCCGCTACGTGCTCCGTGCCCGCGACTCCGAGGTCCATCCATCCCGCGTTCACGGCCTCAGACATTTCTTCGGCAGGTCCGGTGCGGCCCTTCGGGATGCCGAACTGCTCGAACGCTTCCGCCCACCCTGCACGCGGGATTGCAAAGGCTTTCACGTCGAGATTCAGGACTTCACCCAATTGCTCCGCGACTTCATCCGCGGTGACCATCGAACCAATCTCGACGATGCGCTGCCCTGACCACGCTGGCCCGGTCAAAAGGGTTGCGACCTCCGCGCCGATGTCGTTCGTCGCCACCATGGTCGATTTCCGGTTTGTCGGACTGTTGTAGACTGGTAGCGTTCCGCCCTGGGCGACCTGCAGGCCGTAAAGAAAATTTTCGAAGAATCCACCCGCGCGCACAAATGCGATTGGCGAATTCAGGTCTCGAAAAGCTTGCTCCAGAAGCCACAGGGCCGTGATCACCCCGTGCCCGCTGGCTCTGTTCGCACCCATCGACGAAAGCGCAACCACGCGCGGCGGCGCTGCCTTGGCGAGCGCCTCGACATAGTTCGCAATCACGCCCTTTGCTTCTTTGTAATCGGGCGACGGTGCCCAGACAGGGGGCAACATGACGAAGGCGCCTTCGACGCCTTTGAGCGCTTGCTCGATGGCTGCTGAATCATTCCAGTCGCCATCCACCAGTTCCACGCCCTGGTTCGCCCAGCTAGCCGCCTTTTCGCGATTGCGGACGAGTGCGCGTACCTCCTTGCCGTGCGCCAACAGATGTTCTGCCGTTGCGCCGCCAACTTTTCCCGTGATTCCCGTTACTAAAAACATGTGTTTTCTCCTGATGTTGAGGGACAGAGCACTGCCCCTGTTGGTTCAATGGATGAGCGGTAGAATGGCCCGGATTCGGGGATCGCGAACGTAGAGGCCGCCCCATGTCATCGCGCCCAGAAGCATGGAAACGATTTCCGGCGGCGATCCCAACTCACCGATGCGGACATGGGCGCAGATGGCACCTCCCAAGAAGCCCGTCACGAGGATCGCGCCGAGGACGGCGGTGGCCGGGATGGCGTAAAGGATGGCGCAGGCGAGTATGATCGGACCCACGACACGGGCCAGGTCCATCGCGAACCCGGTTTCCTGCAACATGCTCGCGATCTGTGCCGGTGCGAAAAGCTGAATAATGCCGTCCGCCACCAGTGCGATAACAACAAACGCGCTCATTATCCGGCCGGCCCAGAGGGCGCGATGCAAGGTTATGGTTTCAGGCACGTGATGCAGGTTCATAGTTTCGGACATTTGTCATTCTCCGATGGGGGGATCCCATATTCGGAGCTTACTGTGTCTCATAGGTGTGATAAACGCTGGTGAAATGAACTCACTGTTCTCTTTTTGGGAAACAATACCGAGGCACGAAAATGCAGAATCTCGAACCCATCCTCATTTTCATAACTGTCGCGGAAATGGGGAGCTTCACCCGTGCGGCCGATAGCCTGGGCATCCAAAAAGGGAGGGCCTCAACGGCGGTCCGGAAGCTGGAAGAAGATATCGGTGTCAGGCTCCTGCACAGGACGACGCGCAGCGTGCAGTTGACGGAGGACGGACGCGCATTTCATGCGCGTGCCCGCGATCTGCTTGCTGAAGTCGATGATCTGCACTCGATGTTCGCAGGCGATCGCGTGGCACTTCGCGGGCGTTTACGAGTCGATCTTCCGACAGAGGTAGCACGCACAACGATCGTGCCGGCGCTGCCGGATTTCATGGCCAATCACCCCGAGTTGGAGCTGGAGGTTTCGAGTACGGATCGGCAAGTCGATCTGGTTCAAGAGGGGTTCGACTGTGTATTGCGGCTTGGACCCATACGGGACGAGACGCTGATTGCCCGCCCACTGGGCCGATTGCGCATGGTCAACGCTGCCAGTCCCGCCTATCTGGCGCGCTATGGCGTCCCTCGATCGCTGGAAGATCTCCAGCGTCAGGAACATCGGACAATTCATTTTTCGACGATGCTGGGCGCGAGACCCTATGGATGGGAATATCCGGACGGCGACAGCTACGCGACGCTTCAGTTGCCAGGTGCGCTACACGTCAACAGCGCGCAGACCTACGAAGCCGCTGCCCTCGCCGGCATTGGGCTGATCCAGGCGCCACTCCTGGGCATTGGCCGATACTTGGAGAGTGGAGCGCTTGTGGAGATCATCCCCGATTTTCGTCGCCGGGCGCTCGCCGTGTCCCTCGTCGTAGCACATAGGAGCAATCTGTCGCGCCGAGTTCGCGCATTCATGAAATGGATCGAAGATGTGCTGAGGCCGTATCTGGAATAGCGAGGCGAACATCTTCGTCCGGCCTCGAAATCAACATTCTGAAGTTATGTCTGCCGGGGCCGCCCGTCGATTTCCGTGAGAGGCAGCAAACGCGCAATCGAAATGAATGGCCGCTTTCGGGTCGGCTCATTTTGCCCGGAATGGCCGAAATCAGGCGCATTGCTGCCATTCGCAACATGGGAAGCCCGTTGAGCGATCTCAGGGCCGCCGCTTCATCCTGAAGCACGTCCAAGTGCTCGACGAGCAGGTGGGATCGCCGGCGTTCGAAACCGCCGTTCCCATCCTTCGCAGCTCCTCAAGGCCGAGAGGGCAGAACGCGAGGTCAGATCGACGGCTTATCAGCTCAAGACGGCACGCTTTCCAGCCTATCGTGATCTGAACGGCTTCGACTTCTCAAGCAGCGAGGTCACCGAGGCTCTGGTTCGCCAACTCCACCGCTGCGCCTTCCTTGACGAGGCCAACAACATTGTTCTGGTCGGCGGACCCGGCACAGGCAAGACCCACATCGCCACGGCGATCGGCGTGCAAGCGATCGAGCATCGTCACAAGGGCGTTCGCTTCTTCTCGACCGTCGAGTTGGTCAATGCGCTCGAGCAAGAGAAGGCGCAGGGCCGGTCAGGCCAGATTGCCAATCGGCTTGTCCATTCCGATCTCGTGATCCTCGACGAGCTAGGATACCTGCCGTTCAGTGCTTCAGGAGGGGCGTTGCTCTTCCACCTGCTAGCAAACTCTACGAGCGCACCAGCGTCATCATTACCACCAACCTCAGCTTCAGCGAAATGGGCGAGCGTCTTTGGCGACGCCAAGATGACGACCGCGCTGCTCGACCGGCTGACGCATCACTGCCATATCCTCGAAACCGGAAACGACAGCTTCCGCTTCAAAAACAGCTCAGCTCATGAACCGAAAAACACGAAGGAGAAAAACAGGAACTTGATACCACACCAGACCCGAAACATACATAAAGGCGGGTCAAATCTCGGTAGAAATGCCGGGTCAGTTCTCAGTGAAAATCGACAATGATAGCAAATAGAGCGATCGCGGAAGGCCTGATGCCGGCTCGCCGTAGGCCCGTCCGGCAAGGAGCCAACTAGGCTTCCCGTTGATCTTCAGGATGTTTCTCAAACGCTCTGGCAAAAAGGGGGCGACCAAGGGAAATGCAGAAAACGACGTCAATCAGGCCCCTGGCCTGAACATTTTTCCCGGACTAGAATTTTTCATGGGTCGGCAAGCATAGGGAGGCTTTGTTGACCCAGCGACGAATTGACAAGGAGAGGCTGGAGCGAGCCGATCGTGAGTATCGAATTGTGTGCTGGAGGCAGAACGTCAAGAGCGCGAAGCGAAGTCCGCACGTTTGCGGGAGCAGCGCATGTCGATCAAGGCATCCGGGCGCCAAAGCCTGTTAAAGGGATCAAACGTCGGGCGGCGACCAAGAAGCCGGCTCGTAAAATTGTCGAGATCGACTGACGTACTCGTCGTAGCTGCATTTGAAAACGGTGCCCCTGGCTTTGGTGGGTAGCTCTGACCAATTAGATAATGTGTTCTCCACACCGCCTTGGGTGGCAACAATATGCGAAAAGCAGGGTTCACGCTCCGAGTCACTGCCCAATTTGGGTGGTCGAACGTTCGGCGATTGTCGCACCTGTCTGTGCGTCGATCGCTGCCAGGCTGACGTCATAGCCCCAGAGTCTTCGGATGTGGCTCAGCGTTACGTCGCGGCTCCCGTCCTCCAGCATGACCCCGTCCTTCACATTGTGCTGCAGCCGCAAATGCCGGTCGCCGAGAAGATCCACATCCACAACCTGGATATCCGCTCGGCTCGCGCCGATGTCGTAACTACGAGCGAGCGCCGCGCGAATCTTTTCATAGCCGCGCTCATTGTGGATCGCCGCGACTTCGTACTGCGCTTCGCCGGTGGCATCGGCGAGGATAAAAAACCGCCATTTCCGTATGAGCGCTGGGCTCAGATACTGGCGGATGAAGGACTCGTCGCGATAATTGGCCCACGCGTCGAGCAGGGTCTGGCGCCAGTTGCCATTTCCGGCGATATCGGGGAACCAGTCCCTATCCTCCGCGGTCGGCTCCGTCGATATGCGCTGGATGTCCCGCATCATGTCGAGGCCCAAGGCGTAGGGATTGATGCCAGAAAAACGTGGATTGTCGAACGCCCGCTGGAAGGTCACGTTTGAATGGCTGCGCAGAATTTCCAGCATCGCGCCCTCGCTGATCCGGCCCTTGTCGAACAGCATGTTCATGAGTGTGTAGTGCACGAAGGTGGCACAGCCTTCGTTCATCACCTGCGTTTGTCGCTGCGGATAGAAATATTGCGCGATGACGCGGACGATCCTGATGATTTCGCGCTGCCAGGGTTCCAGGACCAGACTGTTCTTTTCCAGAAAATAAAGCAGGTTCTCCTCAGGCAGGTTGAGCATTTTCTTGCGCTCCGTCATGCCGAGGTCCGTTTTCCCGCCCTTGTTTGCATCCTTGGCATGCGGGAGCGTTCGCCATAGGTGATCGTGGGAACGGTCTTCGTAGCCAAGGTGCTCGCGCATGTCTTCGCGCTGCCGTTGCGACGACAGCTTCAGGGGCCGTTGATACCTGAATACGCCCTGTTCCCTCAGTGCGTGGGCGGCGTCGAGGATTGCCTCAACAGCTGCCACGCCGTGTCGCTCCTCGCACCGTGCAATATAGCCCTTCGCGAAGTCTAGATAGCTCAGGATGGCGCCGGCGTCCGTCCATTGCTTGTACAGATGATTGTTCTTGAAAAAATGATTGTGGCCTAGCGCGGCATGGGCCGTCACCAGCGCCTGCAGCGCCATGGTGTTTTCCTCCATCAGGTAGACGATGCAGGGGTTGGAATTGATCACGAGTTCATAAGCGAGCCCGTGCCGACCTTTGCGATACAGCAAATCCTGGTAGAGGAAATGCTTGCCGAAGGACCAGTGGTGGTACATCAGCGGCATGCCCTGCGAGGAATAGGCGTCGAGCATCTGCTGGGACGAGATGATTTCCATCTGCACCGGATAGACATCGAGGTGAAGCTCTTCGATAGCGATCGCCTCGATGGCTTCATAGACACGCGACAGCGTCTTAAAATCCCAGTCTGAACCGGAAAAGAGCAAACTGGATTTACCGGCTTGCATGGCCATCATGCACCCCCCTTAAGCCCTCTTCGGGAGTGCCGGCTGCTTGGCGAAAAGCTGGCGAAAGACGGGATAGATGTCGGCTGGGGTGGCAATGCGGCTCATCTGGAAGTTCAGCCATTTCAGCTTGACGGCGCTGTAGGCGCGCCAGAGCGAGGTCCCATTGTCAGTGGCGCGGAAGATATGGCTCTCTCGTTCGTCGATGATCTCGACATAGGCGAAATACTGGCACAGGCGCATGACCTGGCCGTCCAGCAGAGCTATGCAGCGCTCGGAATCGGTGGCGGAATTGTCGCCGTCCGATGCCTGGGCGGCATAGATATTCCATTCGCGGCTGGGGTAGCGTTCCTCGATGATCCGGCGCATCTCTTCGAGTGCCGTGGAAACCACCGTGCCGCCGCTTTGCGTACAGTAGAAGAACGTTTCCTCGTCCACCTCCTGTGCCTGGTGCGTATGGCGGATGAAGACGAGTTCGGTACGCTCATAGCGGCGTTTCAGGAAGAGGTGCAGCAGCACGAAAAAACGTTTGGCCAGATCCTTGTCACGCTCACCCATGGAACCGGAGACGTCCATGAGACAGAACATGACCGCATTGGTATTCGGCACCGGCCAGGCCTCGAAACGGTTGAAGCGAATGTCGACTGGGTCAATATAGCCTATCCGCTTGCGGCGGCGTTGCAGCCGCTCAAGCTCTTCCTGCAATGCCGCAATGCGCTGGTGCGACGCTGCGCTCGGTGCCCCTGCTTCCAGGGTTGCGAGTTCCTGCACGATCGCATCAAGGTCCTCCTGCTTGGGACGCCGTAGTGCTATGCGACGGCCATGGCTGTTTCGCATCGTGCGCCCGACATTGATGTTGGTGGGGAAGCCGGTTGCTGTGAAGCCTGCTCGACGCGGCTTGAAAGCAAGCATCTGCTTTAGATTGAGCTTCACCATGTCGGGGAGTTCAAGATCCTCGAAAAAAAGATCCAGCACCTCCTCCTGCGAGAGCAGGAAACGAAAATCGTCTTCCGATTCTGCGTTGCCTGGCGATCCTGTGCCACCGACCTGGACAGGCTTCGGGATTCGGTCTCCTGGGATGAAATGCTTGTTGCCGGGCAGAATATACTGACGCCTGCCGCTGTCGTTCGCGTCCGTGAAACTCGGCTCGCCTGTGCCCTTCGTGGGTATCGAGACGACATGCTCCGCATCGACGTCGGCGATCCTGCCGGTGCGGATCTGGTCCCGGATGCTTTGCTTCAACTCTTCGCGTGCGCGAAGCAGGAAGCGCTGGCGGTTGCCGAGGCTCTTGTCTTTCGGATTCAATCGGCGGTCGATAAAGATCGGCATGAAAACACCCCGGGTCGACTTCAACCCGCCTTGTTCACCCGCATGTACCAGTCCACCAATCGGCGGACCTGGCGTTCAGTGTAGCCACGTTCGATCATCCGCTGCACGAACTCGCTATGCCGCTTCTCCGTTACACTGTCCTGCTTGGAGCCGAAGCTGATCACCGGGAGCAGATCCTCGACTTGGCCGAACATCCGCTTCTCAATGACTTCGCGCAGCTTTTCATAGCTGGTCCATGACGGGTTGCGGCCATGGTTTCGTGCCCGCGCGCGCAACGTGAACTTGACAATCTCGTTGCGGAAGTCCTTGGGGTTGCCAATGCCGGCTGGCTTTTCGATTTGTGAGAGTTCGCTGTCCAGCACCTCGCGGTTGAGGATCTGGCCGGTATCAGGGTCCTTGTAGTCCTGATCCTCGATCCACGCATCGGCATACGCGATATAGCGATCGAAAAGGTTCTGGCCATATTCGCTGTAAGATTCCAGATAGGCCTTCTGGATCTCATGACCGATGAACTCGGCATAGCGCGTGGCGAGTTCCGACTTTATGAACTCGATATAGGCCGCCTCCATTTCCTTCGAGAACTGCTCACGCTTTATGGCGTCCTCCAGAATGTACATCAAATGCACCGGGTCGGCGGCCACTTCCTTGGTGTCGTAGTTGAATGTTTGCGACAGGATCTTGAAGGCGAAGCGCGTGCTGACGCCGGTCATACCCTCATCGACCCCGGCGGCGTCGCGATATTCCTGAATTGACTTCGCCTTGGGATCAGTTTCCTTAAGGTTCTCGCCGTCATAGATGCGCATCTTCGTATGGAGCGGCGAGTTGTCGTGCTTGGCCAAACGGGTCGAGACAGTGAACCGGCTGAGAATGTCCAGCACTTCCGGAGCGCATGGACTGGCGGCCAAGTCACTTTCGCGCAGCAATTTCTCGTAGATCTGCCTCTCCTCGGTAATCCGCAGGCAATACGGAACCTTAACCACGAGGATTCGATCAAGGAATGCCTCGTTGTTCTTGTTGTTCTTGAACTGGAGCCATTCCGATTCGTTGGAATGGGCCACGATGATCCCTTGATAGGGGAAAGCTCCAAAATTTTCGGTACCGTTGTAACTGCCTTCCTGGGTCGCGGACAGTAGCGGGTGCAAGACCTTGATCGGCGCTTTGAACATCTCGACGAACTCAAGCAATCCTTGCGTCGTTCGGTTCAGCCCGCCGCTATAGGAATAGGCGTCCGGATCGGACTGACTGAAATTCTCCAGCTGTCTTATGTCGACTTTGCCGACCAGAGCCGAAACATCTTGATTGTTTTCATCGCCGGGCTCGGTCTTGGCGATGCCGATCTGGCGAAGCCGTGAAGGCATCAGCCTCACAACGCTGAACTTGGAAATGTCGCCCGACAACTCGTCCAGGCGCTTGGCTGCCCAGGGTGAGATGAGTCCATTCAGCCGGCGGCGCGCAATTCCGTATTTATCCTCCAGCAGATCGCCCATGCGGTCGGGGTGGAAGAGCCCCAACGGTGATTCGAAAACCGGACTGATCTGATTGCCGACCTTCAGCGTGTAGATCGGACGCTCCTCCATCAGTTTCTTCAGTCGTTCGGCCAACGAGGATTTGCCTCCACCGACTGGCCCGAGAAGATAGAGGATCTGCTTGCGTTCCTCGAGCCCTTGAGAGGCATACCGGAAATATCCGGCGATGCGCTCGATCGTATCCTCCATGCCATAAAAATCGGCAAAGGTGGGATACACCTTGATTGTCCTGTTCGAGAAAATGCGGCCGAGCCGCGCGTCCATACTGGTGTCAACCAGGGTGGGTTCGCCGATCGCCTCCACCATGCGTTCGGGCGCCGAGGCATACATCGACTTGTTGTCACGGCAGGCAAGAAGGTACTGCTGGACGCTTATCTCCTCCTGCGCCGTATTCGCATAAATCTCTGAAAAAAGATCGAAGACATCGGAGTGATTCTCGCGCATGGCGTCCTCGCCCAAGCCGATAAAGTTCCCTGCCATATTCAACTGTTAGGATGCCCTTATGGTTCCCTTCAATTTCACGGAGAGCGCCTGCGATCAGATGACGGCGAGAGCTGCACTTGCTCAAGCAAAACGTCGAGAAGCGATCTGCTGCCGAGATGGACAAAGCAAACCGAAAAAAGTGCAATTGGGACGACAACATCGTGCTGAAAACGTCGCTCTTGAGGGGCCTGGCCCGATTATGTCCCGCTCTGCTCGACTTACCTCTCATAGCGACGAAATGGGCACCGCAAGGCCTCGACCGAAACTCAAAGCACCCGCCCGGCCGAAATGAAATCAAAACGACAGATTCTCCTTCGCTAGGCTGTAGACTCATAAGCGCGAAGCCACAGTCGCTTTGAAGCGAGTTGGACCAAGGCGAGGAAGTTGGCGGCGAGCTTGTCGTAGCGGGTGGCGACGCGGCGGAAGTTCTTCAGCTTGGAGAAGAAGCGCTCGATCAGGTTACGTTCGCGATAGAGCCGCTCGCTGAAGCAGGGTTTCGAACGCCGGTTGCTCTTCGGCGGGATGTTGGGCGTAGACCCTGGTCCTCGATCAACTCGCGGATGCGGTCGGCATCATAGGCGTTGTCCGCAAGCACGATGGTGCGCGGGGCGAGGTGATCCAGCAGGCGGTCTGCGATCTGCCCGTCGGCGAATGTCTGGGATAATTTTCTGGGTGCTGTGGCTCGCCGGCGATTACTGGCCATCGCTCGCAGCGTTCAGGCTGTTCCATTCAATCGGAGCCCGCGAACATTTCAAAAATGCTTTAGCCCGCTGGACCAGTTCCATACAAATCTGCCGCATTTGTCCCCGCCCACACAGAGAACCGCGATTATCCGCTCTTCCGTAAACCGCTTTCTTTTCATCAGTTCGTCCTTCAACCGAGAGCCGGACTCTAATCTCTGATGGGAAAACTACCCGTGGCGGGTCAGCTGTGTTGGACGGCGGCCTTGAATTCGATAGGCGTTAACGACAAAGGAGGTCTGCATGCAAAGTCCGTAGCCTTCAGCTCGACGAAATCACACCAGTGAAACGCTCTGTCGACGCTCCCCTTTCGCCGCCGAAAGCCCTTGAGTTCCTCGCCGAGCGCCGGTGTTTTGTCTCCGCGCTAGACATTGAGGGTCCGCTCTGCGCGCCTTACAATTCTTAATCGATTTCTCGGCTCTCACCTTTGAACCCCGGTCAGTCCGGATTCGACGTTTAACGAGCGCTCAGCGCCGCGGCGCGATCGAGGGCGGCGCCAAGACCTTTCAGAGAGACGGGAAAGCTCATTTTGGTATCCGCCGCCGTCGTGACGTTGAGCTTCAGTACGGCACCTGCCTTCAGTTTCTGCATGAGGGCCCGATCAACCGGAAACAACGCAATGCATCCGTTCGGCAAGCAGGTCCGGAACGGCAATCGGGCCAACATCGGCGCGTCGTCTATCTGAGCCGAGACGCCGGGTTCGAACAGGATGCCGAACGGCAGGAGCAGGGTTCCGCCCAGGCCACCGCTGGGACTCGTGCGCAATTCCACAGCTAGAAGCCTTTGGCCGTTTTGTTGCGCCTGATCCTGCGAGACCGTGCAGACCCGAGCGTTCTCCTGGATAGTGCAGGCCAGCCGCCAATCCTGGTAGGTTTCCTGGAGCGATGATGCGCCGTTGGGAAGCGTGGCCGCCTGCTGCTGGGCCGCGGCAGCCGACACCCACGAAGCCATGACCACGGCGCAAACAGTGACAACCTTCAAAGAAACAGGGCTGAGATCGAGCAATGACTGCGACTTTCTTCTTCCGGGTTCAGCGCGCCGTCGAACGGGCACCGTTCAACTGCCTGATGGAGGCTGCTATGTGCAGACCCATTCGCGGATCTTGCATTTGCCCCCTGCCGTCTCGCAGGCCTGCAGGGCGAGGTCTTCGGCTTCCCTACGGGTCTGGGCGGACTTTGCCCCCCAGGGCGTCAGTCGGTCCGTTGCCCTCTCCCCCACGGCCAGGGCACCACAGTGATTGTAAGGAAAGCCGGTCTGGTCGTCGTCATTCCAATGGCGATGATTACGGAACACGGCGACGACAGAGCAGTTTTGTCCGCCCGCGTTATCGCAATGCTTGAGGGCGATATCCATTGCCTCCTGCCGCTTGTCGGCGCCCCAGAAGAAGCCGTGCCTGGCATCGGTGCTGGAATAGGCGATCGCCGCCCATATCCCTTTTTCCTCATGCGGTGGCGGAGCGGGCGGTTCCGGCGGTCCTTCCGACAGATCGGCGGAGATAACTTGCCCGGTCCACAGCAGGGCAATGCCGAGAACTGCCGCCACAAATCCTGATCTCATAGTCAGCAATCCTCCGCGGAAGCCATCGCCATCAGCTTCGCGTCCTCACTTCGCCGCCGATGCGACGGAAATCACCACACAGCTGTTGCCGGTCGGCAAGAGAAGGGCTTCACCCGTGTTCCCGCCAAGCTCGTATACCTCGACCTGCCCAAGGTGGTCGGTGATCTTGCTGCCTTGCGGAAGAACGGAGGGAATGTCGGCACATGGGCTAGCGAACGGCGCCACCCGCACCATCGCCCCCTCGCAACCCGAAGCGGTGGGCGATGCGAAAACGACGCCGGCGGCCGGCCCGCTATAGCGTTCCGTCGCATAATCCATGCCGACAAAGGCCTGAACCGCATGCTTGTCGGCAGCCTGGTCGTTCCACAACGATTTGACGCTGTATTTCGTGCCGGTCGTCAAAAGCTGTCCGAGCACCGGAAAGACAGTCGAACAGGCCTGAACCCCGGCTTGCTTGACGTGCTGGAGGAAAGGCGTGTCCGGAAGCGCTGGGGCCGCCGTCTCGGACTGCGCAGCCGTCGCGCTGCCGACCAGATTGGCGATCGCGGCATAGTTCCCGGCGGCGAAGCCGAGGCCTGCTACAACCAGCCCCAAAAGCGAAAATCCGATGACGCGTGGCCACCGCCGCGCGGGTTCCACGAGCCTGTCCCGATCCGGCTCGACGGTCGGGCTGCTGCGTTTTGCGGACATGAACTGGTCCTGCTGGCTCATTGTGCTGCCTCGGTTACTTGACTGGCGAAAGGGCCTCTGACAGCCCCTTGAGGGTTGCGATCACCGTGATCGTCTGACCGTCGACGGTCGAGTAGGAGATCGCCGACGTCGCATTCTGCGAGATTTGCTGGCGCATGACGGGCCCGACCGGCAACATGCCGACACAGACCATTTCGTTGCAGCCGTTCAGGTGAACGTCGATCGCCTGGTTCCGTCCATCGAACTTCAGCGACACCAGGCCGTCGCTCCTGGCGTTCGGCGCGGTGCGCACGATCATGTACGGCTTGCCGTCCTGAGTGGCGGCAAGCGACCAGCTGAAGGCCATCTTGCCGGAGATGTCCTCGATCACCTGCGAGACATTGCAGACCTTCTTGCGGGCTTTGAGGTTCTCGTCGCAGATCAGTGTCCAATTCTCGAAAGGGCGGATGGTACGCTGGTAGTCACCGAGCTTCACCTCGGGCGGCAGCACCACATCCGAAGGCTTGATCCTGTACGGCGAGGCAACCTGCCCGACGGCCGGTGCGAGACCGCCGCAGAGCGCCAGGCAAGTCAGTGCGGCAAGTCCTTTCATTCCTGCCTCAGTTCAAGGTGAAGCTGATGCCGGCGCCGACGCCGACGTTTCCGCCCGCGGCCGTACCAGACACATTGCCGCGGATGCGGCCGTCCTCACTGGTGTAGCCCGCGCCAAAGGCGAAGGCGCCGGCGTCCCGCCAGAAGCCGCCACCGGCCGCAACACTTAGCTTTCCGGGCCGGTCATCGTAACGCAGCGAGGCGGCGGCAAGCCCGATCGCCGCCGCCTGGCGGGCTTCGTCGCGTATGCCGCTGATGTCCGTATTGAGCTGGCTGAGCTTCTGGTCGGTGTAGTTATTGGCTTGTTGCAGGGTCGTGGCGGCCACCTTGTCGGTATAGGTGTTGGACGTGCTGATGGCATAATCCACGCGGTTGTTCAGTTGGTTGACGTTGACCGCGTCGGTGCCGGCAACACCGGGGCCGACATTGGAGATGACGACCGGCGCGTTGACGTCGCCGCCCTGAAGCGTGATGCTGTTCTTCTTGCTGCCGTCCGGATTGGTGTCATAGACGACAGCATTCTGGGTGAGCGATCCGAGGCCCGATTTCAAATCCTCGACCGCCGTGTTGGTGGCGTAGAGCTGCGAGCCGTTTATCGCATCGGTGCTGCCGGCGTTGATCTGTCCGGCGGCGACATTGGTGATCGTCCGCTCGGCGCCGGCACCGCCGACACTGACGGTCCCGATCGGGGTGGTGCCAGCAAAGGCGTAGGTCTTGCCGTTGATGACGGTGCTTGGTGTGCCGACCGCAGTCTGGGTCACCGAGCCCGAACCGAGCGCCACATCGTTGGCGTTGTTGGCTTTGGCGCCCTGGCCGAGCGCCACCGCACCTTGCCCCGTGGCCGTCGAGCCATTGCCGGCGGCAAGGCTGTTGGTGCCGCTCGCCACGCTGGCCGGCCCGATCGCGACGCTGTCGGTACCGCTGGCGGTAGAGTCGGCCAGCGTCGAATTGGCGTGGAAATACTTGATGCCGCCGCCATTCGAGATGTTGGTCAGGGCATTGTTGACGGCCGTGAAGCCGTCATAGACGGTCGAGTAGTTGTTGCCCTGGATGGTGTATGTCGGTCCGGTGATCGATCCGTCTGGGTTGACCGTAGTGCTGCCGCCGAACAGGTTGGCGACATTTTGCGACACGCCCCGAAGCTGGGAGACATTGACGGCGTCGGTATTGGCCGAGCCCGCCGCGACATTGGTAAGCTTGCGTTGGGCCCCGGCGGAGCCGATCGACACCTCGCCGGCCGAGGTTTGTGGGCTTGCCAGCGCATAGGCCGTGTAGTTCGCCTGCGCACCGACAGTGGTGATGGATTGTGCACCGAGCGCCACGCTGTTGGCGAAGGTACTGTTGGCGCCAGCGCCGAGCGCCACCGACTGGACGCCGGCAGCGGTCGAATTGGTGCCGAGCGCCAGGCCGTCGGCCAGCATCACATGGGCGTTCTGGCCGATGGCCGTTCCGCCGGGCGCGGTCTGGTCGACGATGGCGCCATTGCCGATGCCGACGCCATTGTCGCCGTTGACCACCGTGGTCGGGCCGATCGCGACCGACTCGGCGCCCACCGCCAGCGAATCGCCGGCCGCCGAATTGGCATGGAAATACTTGGTCGGGGTCGTCGCGACCGAGGCGATCGCCCCCTGCAGCTGGCGGACGGTGACGGCATCCTGCGCCTGCGTGCCGTCAGCCACGTTGGTGATCTGGCGGTAGGAGGTGCTGGTGCCGACTGACACGGCGCCGAGCAACGTCTTGTCGGTGGTGTTGTACTGGATGAAGTTGGAAGGACCGGCGGCAATCTGGCCGGTGGCCGGCGCCAATGCGCGATCGGAAACCGAGCCGGAACCGAGGGCCACGCTGCCATCGATGCTGGCCTGGCTGTCGCGGCCGAGAGCCAGTCCGCTGACACCGGTCGCTGTCGCCTGGTAGCCGACAGCGGTGGAGCCGACACCTTGAGCGAAGGAATCGGTTTGCGCCAGTCCAGTCTCGTTGGTGCGGGCGTAGCGGATGCCCACACCATTGGCGTCGGTATAGGCGGTCGATGTATCGCCGGCGATGTTGTTGATCGTGTTGCCAAGATTGGTCACCGAACCGCCGATCGTGTTGAGCGTGGTGCCGATGGCGTCGAC